>NZ_JAAGPB010000564.1:0-234 GCF_017104585.1 Burkholderia sp. Ac-20392 | reverse complement strand
ATGTATCACATAATGACGCGACCGAGGTGTAATGTGTGTAAGACAGAGCAGACTAGCGTCAAAGCCACGAAGTCATAACAACCAGGAAAAGACGCAAAGTAAGCAGGTGAACTCACAGCATGACTTAGAAAACAAATATCACACGGGAGATAAGCAGAATAGAGAGATGTATGACGAATTGAATAAGCGGTAGGGCCAGCCCGACATCAATATGTTTAACATTGTTTTTTTTTA
>NZ_JAAGPB010000563.1:0-4711 GCF_017104585.1 Burkholderia sp. Ac-20392 | reverse complement strand
GGTCGCGGAAGCTTTCGATCGACGGGTGGCGATGATCGTCGGACGCGCCGAGGCGCGGCAGCAGTTGCGTGACGCGGTCGAGCATCCGCGACGCGTGGTTGCGCTGGTCGTCGAGCGGCTGCGTCGACGCGGAGCGCGCGACATCTTCCCAGCCCGAGCGCAGCAGGCGCCGCACCGCGAGTTCCGCGCCGAACGGCCGCGTCGCACGCGTCCATACATAAGCGAACAGCAGCCCGGCGACGCCCGCGAGGTTACTGTTCAGGAACACGAAGAAGTCGGCGTCGTACGCACCCTGGATGCTGATGAAGGTGGCCGTGTTCACGGCGACGAGCATCGTCACCATGTTGAACTGCGGGCGCGGCAGCAGCGTGCCGATCAGGATGAACGGGCCCGCGAACATCACGACGAGCATCGCGAAATCGTGCACGTGCGGCAGCACGACGAACAGGTACAGGCCGGCGAACACGACACTGGCAGTCGTCGCGAGGAAGAACTTGAACACCAGCGGCGCCGGCTCGTCGAGCGCGGCGAAGAAGCTGCACGACACGGCCACGAGCGTGACGGCGCCGGCGCCGTCGTGCCAGCCGGACGCGATCCACATCCAGCTCGCGAACACGATCGCGGCGACGACGGTCAGCGTCGAGAACAGCATCATCCCGCGATCGAAGAAGCGTTCGGTGCCGCCGAGCCGCCAGTGCCGGTAGCGCGGCTGCCAGACGCCGGCTTCGTTGCCGATCAGCGCGCGCAGCGAGCGGCAGTCCTGCCAGATGTCGATGACCTGGCGCAGCCGCCACAGCGCATTCGAAAGCAGCGCGCCGTCCCAGCTCGCGAGCGCATCGTCGGCGGGCTGCAGCGCGGCGATGCGTTCGCGCAGGCGTTGCGCGACCGGGTCGTCGGTCATGTCGCCGTCGGTGCCGGCCTTGACGGCCGGCAGCGGTGCGTCGAACCATTTCGCGGCATCGGCCAGCAGCTCGTCGAGCCCGGCCGGGCGGATGTGCAGGTCGCGCATCAGCGCGATCAACGGATCGGCGAGCGACGACATCAGCGGCAGGAACAGCTGCATCCGGCCCGCGAGCGCCTGCGCGCGGGCGAGGATGCGCGGGTGCGCATGGTCGTAGCTCAGCTGGCTCAGCAGGAATTCGAGGCCGGTGATGGTCGCCGCGAGGCGTTGCCGGCACGCGGACAGCGCCTTGCCGGCGATGTGCCCGGACAGCGTCTCGCGGCCGTAGAACGCGGCGTCCTTGAACCACGCGTCGGTGCGCTCGATCAGCGTCGGCGCGAGCCGGTTCGGGAAGATCGCGCTGCCGACCACGCTCGCGCATACGATGCCGAGCACGATCTCTTCGGTCCGTGCGATCGCGACGTCGAACACGGTGGACGGATCGGTCACGGTCGGCAATGCGACCAGCGGCATCGTGTAGCCGGCGAGCATGAACACGTAGCTGCGCGCGGTGCGGTCGGAGATCGCGAGGTAGAGCAGCGTGCCGCACCAGGTGGCGACGATGATCGCGAACAGCAGCGGCGTCTCGACGAACGGCGGCACGAAGAAGATCGCGGCGGCCGCGCCGAGCGCGGTGCCGAGCGCGCGATACAGCGCCTTCGAGCGCGTCGCGCCGACGAACGGGTTCGACACGATGTAGACGCTCGCCATCGCCCAGTACGGGCGCGGCAACTGGAAATACAGGCCGAGGTACAGCGCCAGCATCGACGCGGCGAACGTCTTGCCCGAGAACAGCCAGTCGCGAAGGCTCGGATAGGTCATGACGTGGCGTTGCCGGTGTGGGATGCGCGCGCGGCGGGCGTGTGCGACTCGGATGCATTGAATGCGTCGAGCACGCGCAGCGTCGCTTCGAGATCGGCGCGCGTGACCCCCTTGAGCACCTGCGCGCGCAGCACGCGCAGGTCTTCCTCCATCTTCGCGGTGACCGCGCGGCCCGCGGCCGTCAGCGAGATCGTTTTCGCGCGGCGGTCGTGCGGATCCTCGTCGCGGCGCGCGAGGCCGGCCGCGCACAGCTGGTCGAGCAGGCGCACGAGCGATGGCCCTTCGATGCCGACGTATTCGGCGAGCGTGCCCTGCCGCACGCCTTCGCCGAGGCGCCCGGCGATCAGCAGCGGCGTCGCGCAGGCCTCGGACACGTTGTACGCGGTCAGCACGCCGTCACTGGTGCGGCGCCACTTGCGCGCGGACAGCACGAGAAGGCTGCTGACGGCGAGGCGGAGGTCGTGCAGATTGGTCATGGGCGAGATGATAGGGGCAAATTAATTCGATAGCAAACTATCGTTTTTGTCACCCTGATGACACGTCGCACGCGGTTCGGCCGGCCCGTTTGAAGCAATTTAGGCGGCGTGCCGGCGATGGTCAAGCTGTAAGGTTGTCGCTGCGGGAGCGTGCGGCGGCCGCGATCGAATGGTCTGACGAAAGTCGTCCGGCGGGGCCGCTCGGAGGTCAGGCAGGTTCGAAGGCGGGGTTCGGGAAATCCGGCTTCGCGAAACGGCGCAGTGCGTGCATATTGGGGCCGTTGCAAGCCTCCCGGAGATTCCGCACGTGTCCACTTCCTCCTCGCAGCCCCCTGGCCAGGCGTCGCTCGACGCGTGGCTCGGCAAGACCGAAACGCTCGGTGACGACATCACCGCGTTCCCGCTGAACGCGCTGGCCGCCACGCTCGACCGCCCGTCGCCCGGCGACGTCGTGCCGCCGATGTGGCACTGGCTCTATTTCCTGTCCGTCGCGCCGCTGGCCGAAGTCGGCCCCGATGGCCACCCGAAGCGCGGCGGCTTCCTGCCGCCCGTGCCGCTGCCGCGCCGCATGTGGGCCGGCGGCCGCCTGACGTTCCATGCGCCGCTCCGAACGGGGCGGCGCGCGACGCGCGAATCCACGATCGAGAACATCGAGGACAAGACGGGGCGCAGCGGCCGGCTCGTGTTCGTGACGGTGCAGCACCGGATCGAGTGCGACGGCGCGTTGTGCGTCGAGGAAGAGCACGACATCGTCTATCGCGACGCGCCGCAGCCGGGCGCCTCCGCGCCGAAACCGATCGCGGCGCCGGCAGGCGAGACGTGGTCGCGCACGGTCACGGCCGATGCCGTGATGCTGTTCCGCTATTCGGCGCTGACCTTCAACGGTCATCGCATCCACTACGACCGCAGCTATGTCACGCAGGAGGAAGGTTATCCGGGGCTCGTCGTGCACGGCCCGCTGATCGCGACGCTGCTCGTCGATCTCGTGCACCGCGAACGGCCCGACGCGACGCTTGCGAGTTTCGCGTTCCGCGCGGTGCGCCCGACGTTCGACGGGGCGCCGTTCACGCTGTGCGGCAAGCCGTCGGACGACGGCAAGACGATCGAGCTGTGGGCGAAGGATCGCGACGGCTGGCTGACGATGCAGGCCACCGCGACCCTGGCGTAACGGGCGCCGTTTCGTTCATTCGCGACGCGGCAAGATCCGTATGCGGTGATCGTCGTTGCACGCCGCAAGCCGGCCGGGCTGGCACTCGGCCAGCCCCGACGTTCGTCGGCAAACCCCTGTAAGCTGCTGGCAGGTCGCGTGCCGTTCGCCGGACCAGGCGATGCGCGGCCGGCCCTTCCACCTTCCACGCCTCGCATCAGGAGCACGCATCTTGGCCACCTATATTGTGTTTACACGTGAAAGCATGCAGGACCCGCAGGAATTCGACCTCTACCAGAGCAAGGTCGGCGCGACGCTCGCCGGGCATCCGGTGAAGGTGCTCGCGGCTTACGGGCCGCAGGAAACGCTGGAGGGTGAAGGCCCGGAAGGCGTCGTGATCGTCGAATTCCCGTCGAAGGAAGCCGCGCACGCGTGGTATCACGGCCCCGAATACCAGACCGTCGCCCAGCACCGGTTCAAGGGCGCGCGCTATCGCGCCGTGCTGGTCGAAGGCGTCTGAACGACCCGCATCGGACGCCCGGCCCGCCGATGAATGCATCGATCCCCGCCACTGCGCCCGGTCGCCCGCCGATGGGGCGCGCCACCACCGTGCTGCTCGCGATCAGCGTGGTCCTTTATCTGGTCGCCATGTTTACCGCGCCGTTCCGCACCGGCGCGCCCGCGCCGCATCCGTGGGCCGACGGCTGGCAGGTGCTGCTGACGGGCTGGATGGGCGTGCTCGGCGGCATCTATGCGTGGCTCGCGAATCCGCTCGTGTTCGCCGCCTGGGTGCTGACGGTGAAGCGCTACCGCGCGCAGGCGGTCGTGCTGGCCGTACTGGCCTTGCTGTTCGGGATGAGCTTCCTGTCGCAGCACCAGATCGCCATCAACGAAGCGGGGGACGTCGAGCCCGTGCATCTCGACGCGATCGGCTACTGGTGCTGGCTCGCGAGTTTCGCTGCTGCGTCGGTCGGCGCGGCGTTGTTGCCCGGGCGGACGAAGACGCGCTGATTGATTGCGGACGCTCAATGTGGATGTCGACGGAGATGAAGCCGCGCGGCATCGCAACGATCCGCGGCATCGGCACGTGACGCGAAAGGGCGTCTTGCGTGCCGATGCATGGAAGGCGCGACGTCACTGTCGCGCCTTCAACCTTCACACGATGTGTGCCTGCAACGCACGCAGCCAATACGACACCGCCACTGCACCGCCGTCCGGCGTGCCGATCGCACGTTCGCCGAGATAGCTCGCGCGCCCGGCGCGCGGCGTCATGCGTGCGGTTTCCTGCGCACCGTGCTCGGCGGCTTCGACCGCGGCCGCCCATGA
>NZ_JAAGPB010000562.1:0-4842 GCF_017104585.1 Burkholderia sp. Ac-20392 | reverse complement strand
GATCGAATCGCCCGCGCCCGGGCCCTTGCCGGCCAGCGCGGCAAGCTGGTGCCGCGCGAGCTGGATCGCTTCCTCGTAGCTGTCGATCTGGCGCTCATAGTCGGGCAGCGTCGATTCCGCCTGGCTCACTTCGAGCTGCGTGCCGAGGCCGGCCTGCAGCCGCTTGCGCGCGAGATCGGCGAGCGAGTGCTGGCGTTCGAAGGTCTGATGCGCGAGGTCGAGCAGCGCATAGTTCATCGACATGCCAACGTACGCACGCACGACGTTGACTTCGAGCTCGAGCTTGGCTGCACGCGCATCGGCGGCGGTCGCATGTGCCGTGTCGAGCGCGCGCTCGGTCGCGTTCTTGTCCTTGCCCCACAGGTCGAGGTGATAAGACAGGCCGAGCGTGCCGGTGTTGTTCCAGGTATCGGCGTTCGCAAGCGGGCCGGGGCCGTAGTACACGTTGTCCGGCCAGTGCTCGCGCATCAGCGAGAGGTTGCCGTTGATTTGCGGCAGCTCGGCCGAGCGGGCCACGCGCGCCATTGCCTGCGCTTCGCGCACCCGGGCCTCGGCGGCCGCGAGCGTCGGGTTGCCCGCCTGGGCGTTGGCGATCCAGGCGTCGAGTTGCGGATCGCGGTAGGCGCGCCACCAGTCGGCCGCGGGCCAGTCCGCGTCACGGTCGGCCGCACGGATCGCGGCGCCGGCATCGAGTGCGTTCGCCTCGATGCGGGCCGACTGCGGCTTGTTGTCGCCCATGCTCGCGCATCCGGCCATTATTAATGAGACTGCAAGAACCGCCAGTGCGAGCGTCCCTTTTGTCGCCGGAGACTGCACGATTTTCTCCCTTTCGGATATAGATGAGTCGGATGCGATTATATTTTTCAGTGATTCCTGAATAAATGGACAAGGGTGCAAGTCATTTTTACGAATCCTGAGACAATACTTGTTCGCCTCTGTGCAACAATCCGTCCGGATTCAAACGGGTAATGGGATGGATACGCTACAAAACATGCGGGTATTCGTCCGCGTGGTCGACGCGGGAAGCTTTACCGCGGCCGCCCAGCAGATGAATTCGACTACCGCCTACGCGTCGCGCGCGGTCTCGGACCTCGAGGCGCACCTGCGCACGCGTCTCCTGAACCGCACGACGCGCCGGATCGCGCTGACCGAAGCCGGCGAGCGCTACCTGCAGCGCTGCGAGCAGATCCTCGCGTACGTCGACCAGGCCGAAGCCGAGGCGGGCGACGCGCATGCGCGCCCGTCGGGCAAGCTGAAGGTTCATTGCTTCACGAGCCTCGGCCAGCACTACCTGGTGCCGGCCGTCGCGCGCTATCGCGAGCGCTACCCGGACGTGCACGTCGAGCTGACGCTCGCGCAGCGGATGCCAGACCTGCTCGACGAGGGGTATGACGTCGCGATCGTCGTCGGCCGTGACCTGCCGGATTCGGGGCTCGTGTCGCAGCGGCTCGGCGAGAGCTACAGCGTGGTGTGCGCGTCGCGCGGCTATGTCGAGGCACATGGCGTGCCGCAGCGGCCGGCCGATCTCGCGCAGCACGTCTGTCTCGGGATGGTCGCGCCGGGCTTCCAGTTCGACGAATGGGCGCTGGCCGGGCCGAACGGCGACGAAGTCGTCCCGATCACGGCGCCGCCGTTTCGCGTGAACGTCGCCGAGGCGCTCGCGGTGGCTGTACGGGAAGGGATGGGGATTGGCGGTCTGCCGCTTTATTCGGCGATCGGCTGGTTGCGCAGCGGGCACATCGTGCGCGTGATGCCCGAATACCGGTCGCACGTGATGAACATCTACGCGCTGTATCCGTCGCGCCAGTACCTCGACGCGAAAATTCGCACCTGGGTCGATTTCCTGCGCGACGAACTGCCGGCCACGCTCGCAGCCGACGAAGCCGCGCTCGAGCAGTACACGCGTGCGACATGACAGCGCGGTTGACCGCAATCTGACGAGATTTGTCCTTCACGCAACATTTTTTTACGAACGCGTGTCAGACAGTTTGATACTGTGGGAATTAACGAGATACGCAACCCCGGAGTAGCAATGGATACGCACCTGATGATCGGCCTTGGAGTCCTGCTGGGCGCGGCCGCGGCCGCCGCGGCGACCCGCGACCTGCTGCGCGCGATGAAGGCGAAGGCGCAGATGAAGCCGGTGCCGGTGCGGGTGCGCGAACAACGCCGCCCCGGCCGCTGATCCCGCGGTCGCGCTTCGGGTCGAAAAAGGCCGCGCAACGCGGCCGCGCGGGCCGGCGTTCAGCCGAGCTCGACGACCTTGTCCCACGCGAACGCGGTATTTTCCAGTTCGCCGGTGCGCCGGTGGATGTAGCCGCGCGGATTGCACACCACGCGTGTACCGCCGTCTGCCACGTAGTCGAATGACGTATGCGTGTGGCCGTGGAGCCACAGATTGACCGGCGGCTGCACGAGTTCCGCCATGTCCGTAACAAATCCCGCCGACGCAAGATCTTCCGCATAGCGCTCCGCCAGCGAACGCCGGTGCGGCGCATGGTGGGTCACGACGATCGTTTGGCCCGCGAACGGCGTCGCGAGCTGCGCTTCGAGCCATGCGCGGCTGCGACGATGCAGCGCGATCGCGTCGGCCGGCGAGAAATCCCGTTCCGGCGTGCCCGGCGCCGCATGCAGCGCCGCGTCATGCGGCCAGGTCACCTGGATCAATCCCTTGAAATCGAGCATCACGCGCAGCCCGGCCTCGATCGAGCTGGCCATGCTGGCTTCGTCGGCGCCGAACAGCGAAAAATCGGCCCAGAGCGTCGTGCCGAGCACGCGGAAGCGCTGCGCGGGATCGACGTAGACGTCGTTGTTCAGGTAATGCACGTTGTCGAGCGCCTGCGCCGCATCGCGCATCGCCGTCTCCAGCGCACCGAATTCCCCGTCGTAGTACTCGTGGTTGCCCGGCACGTAGATCACCGGCACCGCGGAATCGAACGTCTCTGCGGCCCAGCGCAGGCCTTCCGCATGATTGTGGATGTCGCCGGCCAGCACGACGAGATCCGCGTTCGCATGCGGGATCGCGTCGGGCAGGTTGCTTTCGAGATGCAGGTCGGACAGGACGCGGACTTTCACGAGCGTGGCTCCGGAGTGGGCGGCTTCAGCGCAGGACCTTGCCGGGATTCATCAGGCCGCGCGGATCGAGCGCGGTCTTCAGCGTGCGCATCAGCGTCGTTTCGACCGGCGACTTGTAACGCTGCGCGTCGTCGATCTTCAGCTGGCCGATACCGTGCTCCGCGCTGATCGTGCCGTGATGGCGGTGCACGTTGTCGTAGACGATCCGGTTGATCGGCGCCTGGAACGCGGCGAGGAACGCTTTCGGGTCGCCGCCTTCGGGCATCTGCACGTTGTAGTGGAGATTGCCGTCGCCGAGATGGCCGAACGTGACCATCCGCGCGCCCGGCGCAGCCTGCTGGATCGCCGCGTCGGTCTCGTCGATGAAGCGCGCGATCGACGAAATCGGCACCGCGATGTCGTGCTTGATGTTGAGCCCCTCGTCGGCCTGCGCGAGCGGGATGTGCTCGCGCAGGTCCCAGAATGCGCGCGATTGCGCGAGATTCTCCGCCACCACGGCGTCGACCACGAGCCCGGCCTCGAACGCTTCTTCCATCAGCTTCTCGAACAGCGCGCGCGCATGCGCTTCGCTTTCGTTGTCGGACAGTTCGAGCAGCACCGTCTGCGCGTGCGTCTGCGCGAACGGGTAGCGCAGTTGCGGGTAGTGCTTGCCGACGAGCTGCATGCAGAAGTCCGACATCAGCTCGAAGCCGGTCAGCAGCGGCCCGGCCGCGCGCTGCGCGAGCGCGAGGAAATCGAGCGCCGCGTGCGGCGATTCGAGCGCGGCGAGGGCGGTGACCTGTGCGGCGGGCAGCGGATGCAGCTTCATCACGGCAGCCGTGATGATCCCGAGTGTGCCTTCCGCGCCGATGAACAGGTCGCGCAGGTCGTAGCCGGTGTTGTCCTTGCGCAGTCCGCGCAGGCCGTCCCAGATCTCGCCTTGAGGCGTGACGACTTCAAGCCCGAGACACAGCTCGCGCGCGTTGCCGTAGCGCAGCACCGCGGTGCCGCCCGCATTGGTCGACAGGTTGCCGCCGATCGTGCAGCTGCCTTCCGCCGCGAGGCTCAGCGCGAACAGCCGGCCGCCTTCGCGGGCGCGCGCCTGTACGTCGGCGAGGATCACGCCGGCTTCGACGGTGATCGTGTTGTTGTGCGGATCGAGCGCGCGCACGCGGGTCAGGCGCGCGACGCTCAGCACGGCCTGGCTGCCGCTCGCGTCGGGCGTGGCGCCGCCGGCCAGGCCCGTGTTGCCGCCCTGCGGCACGAGTGCGATGCCGTGTGCGTTGGCCAGCTTGACGAGCGCGGCGACTTCGGCCGTGTTCGCGGGCTTCAGCACCGCGCACGCGGCACCCTTGTAGCGGCGGCGCCAGTCGGTCAGGAACGGTTCGGTATCGTGCGGGTCGGTCAGCACATGGTCGGCGCCGATCGCGTCGCGGCACGCGGAAACGAAAGCTTCGGAGGACATCATCACCTTGTCGCGTAAGGGTCAGGACGCGGCGCGCGACTTTTTCGCCGCGCGCTTGAACGGCGCGACGTACGCCAGCGCCGCCACGAAGAAGACGACGGCAAGCGCGGTCTCGCACCAGCCGAGCGTCGCGGACAGCCCGCGATCGGACATGCCGCGCACGACGCCTTCGGCGAAATAGACGAGTATCAGCATGCTCGCCCACTGCATCGTATAGATGTTACGCCGCCAGACGCCGGGCAGCGCGAGCGCGAGCGGGATGGCCTTGAGCATCAGCGCGGAGCCGCCCGGGCGCAGCGGCGCGAGCCACAGCTCCCACGCGG
>NZ_JAAGPB010000561.1:0-5089 GCF_017104585.1 Burkholderia sp. Ac-20392 | reverse complement strand
CCGCCGTTGCCGGCGGGCTCGCCGCCGGCCATTGGTTCCGCGGCACTGCCGACGACGGCGTCGCCGTTGCCGCGACCGCCGCACACGGCAGCCCGGTCGAACAGTTGTGGGCGGCGTCGCTGACGGGCACCGACGGCAAGCCGGCCACGCTGTCCGCCTTCAAGGGCCAGAAAGTCGTCGTCAATTTCTGGGCGTCATGGTGCGGCCCGTGCGTCGAGGAGATGCCGGAGCTCGTCGCACTGTCGCATCAGTACAAACAGAAGGGCATCCGTTTCATCGGGATCGGCGTCGATTCCGAACAGAACGTGAAGAACTTTCTGCAGAAGGTGAAGGTCGACTATCCGGTATTCATCAGCGGATATGCGGGCGCCGATCTGGCCCGCAATTTCGGAAATACCGCCGGCGCGTTGCCGTTTACGGTCGTCATCGACGAAACCGGCAAGATTCGCGAGACAAAATTGGGACAAATCCAACCGGCCGAGCTGAAAAAGACGCTCGACGCGCTGTAACCTGCCCGAACGGCGGCCCGCACGTTGGCGGCGATTTGCCCGTGGATCGCCGCAATTTCGCGTGAATTCGCCGATACTTTGCCTGCTTGCCGGTAATTCTTGCAGGTCCGGCGCGCTTGGCCGTTCGGCAAAACTAGACAAATTTCTCTAAATAGCGCTAAAGTTCGCGCAATTCCGCAGAAATAGAAGCGACCATGACACGATTGCTGGTGCTGCACGGCCCTAACCTGAACCTTCTCGGCACCCGGGAACCGGAGGTGTACGGCCGCGTCACGCTCGCGCAGATCGATCAGGCGCTTGCCGCGCGCGCCCGGGAAGCCGGCGCCGAGCTGTCGTCGTTCCAGAGCAACCATGAAGGTGCACTGGTCGACCGCATTCAGGCCGCGCGGGAGGAGCAGACCGATTTCATCCTGATCAATCCGGCCGCGTATACGCACACGAGCGTCGCGATCCGGGACGCAATCGCCGGCGTTGGCATCCCGTTCGTCGAGGTTCACTTGTCGAACGTGCATCGCCGCGAAGCGTTCAGGCACCACTCCTACTTTTCCGACCAGGCCGAAGGCGTGATCTGCGGGCTCGGCTGGAAAGGTTATCTGTACGCGCTCGAGTACGCGCTGGACAAGCTGCAAGGCACGTCGCGCGGCTGATTTCGCGATCTAGATTCAGCGCCGGCCCCTAACCGGCGCTTTTACGTATTGAAAGGGGAATTCCCGATGGATCTTCGTAAGCTGAAAACTCTGATCGACCTCGTTTCCGAATCCGGCATCTCCGAGCTGGAAGTGACGGAAGGCGAAGGCAAGGTGCGCATCGTCAAGAACGCGCCGCCGGTCTACGTGCAGCCGACGGCTGGGTATGTCCCGCAAGTCAGCGCGCCCGCTCCGTCGGCCGCGCTGCCGACCGAAGGCGCTGCCGCGTCGGCCGCAGGCGGCGCAGCCGCTCCGGCTGTCCCGCAAGGCCACGTCGTGACGTCGCCGATGGTCGGCACGTTCTATCGCGCACCGTCGCCGGGCGCAGACCCGTTCGTCCAGGTGGGCGACACGGTCAAGGAAGGCCAGACGATCTGCATCATCGAAGCGATGAAGCTGCTCAACGAGATCGAGTCGGACAAGGCCGGCGTGATCAAGGAAATCCTCGTCGAGAACGGCCAGGCCGTCGAATACGGCCAGCCGCTTTTCGTGATCGGCTAAGTCCGCCGCGCGGCCTGCGGGCCGCGCGCCGCCGATGCCCGCCAGGCGCCGTTCGCGCGCCCCTCGAAGAGACGAATACTCGCTATGTTTGAAAAAATCCTCATTGCCAACCGCGGTGAAATCGCGCTGCGCATCCAGCGTGCGTGCCGCGAGCTCGGCGTCAAGACGGTGGTCGTCTACTCGGAAGCCGACAAGGAAGCCAAGTACGTGCGACTCGCGGACGAAGCCGTCTGTATCGGCCCGGCCCCGTCGAACCTGAGCTACCTGAACATGCCGGCGCTGATCAGCGCCGCGGAAGTCACCGATGCCGAGGCGATCCACCCCGGCTACGGCTTCCTGTCGGAGAACGCCGATTTCGCGGAACGCGTCGAGCAGTCGGGCTTCACGTTCATCGGCCCGCGCCCGGAAACGATCCGCATGATGGGTGACAAGGTCACCGCGAAGCAGACGATGATCAAGACCGGCGTGCCGTGCGTGCCGGGCTCGGAAGGCGCGTTGCCTGACGATCCGAAAGAGATCGTCAAGATTGCGCGCGCGATCGGCTATCCGGTCATCATCAAGGCGGCAGGCGGCGGTGGCGGGCGCGGGATGCGCGTCGTGCACACCGAGGCCGCGCTCGTCAACGCGGTCAACATGACCCGCGAGGAAGCCGGCCGTGCGTTCGGCAACCCGCAGGTGTACATGGAGAAGTTCCTCGAGAACCCGCGCCACATCGAAATCCAGGTGCTGTCCGACGCGTACAAGAACGCGATCTGGCTCGGCGAGCGCGATTGCTCGATGCAGCGCCGCCACCAGAAGGTGATCGAGGAAGCGCCGGCGCCCGGCATTCCGCGCCGCCTGATCGACCGCATCGGCGACCGCTGCGCGGACGCCTGCAAGAAGATGGGCTACCTCGGCGCGGGCACGTTCGAATTCCTGTACGAAAACGGCGAGTTCTACTTCATCGAGATGAACACGCGCGTGCAGGTCGAGCACCCGGTATCGGAGCTGATCACGGGCGTCGACATCGTGCAGGAACAGATCCGCATCGCGGCCGGCGAGAAGCTCACGCTGCGCCAGCGCGACATCCAGTTCCGCGGACATGCGATCGAATGCCGGATCAACGCGGAAGATCCGTTCAAGTTCACGCCGTCGCCGGGCCGGATCACGTCGTGGCATACGCCCGGCGGCCCTGGCGTGCGCGTCGATTCGCACGCCTACAATGGCTATTTCGTGCCGCCGAACTATGATTCGATGATCGGCAAGCTGATCACCTACGGCGCGACGCGCGAGCAGGCAATCAGCCGGATGCGCATCGCGCTGTCGGAAATGGTCGTCGAAGGCATCCAGACCAACATCCCGCTGCACCGCGAGCTGATGATCGATTCGAAGTTCGTCGAAGGCGGCACCAGCATCCACTACCTCGAGAACCGGCTCGCCCAGAAGCAGCAGGTCGCACCGGAAGAAGCGTAAGCATGAGCTATCGCGAACTCGTCGTCGAACTGGCCCGTGAGCATGCGGAGGCGCTGTCCGACGCGCTGCTCGAACTCGGCGCGCTGTCGGTGTCCGTGGAAGACGCCGACGCCGACACGCCCGACGAACAGCCGCTCTTCGGCGAGCCGGGCCTCGTGCCCGACCGCACCGCGTGGCAGCACTCGCGCGTGGTCGCGCTGCTCGCGGCCGACCATGAGCCGGCCGTGCTGCTCGCGGCGGCCGCGAACGAAATCGGCGTCGCCGAGACGCCCGCGTTCACCGTCCGCGAAGTCGAGGAACAGGACTGGGTGCGGCTCACGCAATCGCAGTTCGAGCCGATCCCGATCGGCGAGCGGATCTGGGTCGTGCCGTCGTGGCACGATGCGCCCGATCCCGATGCGCTTATCCTCGAACTCGATCCGGGCCTCGCATTCGGCACCGGCAGCCACCCGACCACGCGCCTGTGCATGGAATGGCTCGAGCAGTCGGTGAAGCCCGGCCAGTCAGTGCTCGACTACGGCTGCGGCTCGGGCATTCTCGCGATCCTCGCGAAGAAATGCGGGGCGAACCCCGTCATCGGCATCGACATCGATCCGCAGGCAGTCGAATCGGCGCGACAGAACAGCGAACGCAACCGTGCGGAAGTCACGTACGGGCTGCCCGATGCATGCCCGGACGGCGAATTCGACATCGTCGTCGCGAACATCCTGTCGAATCCGCTGAAGCTGATGGCGTCGATGCTCGCATCGAAGGTCAAGCCGGGCGGGCGCATCGCGCTGTCGGGCGTGCTCGCGCGCCAGGCGGACGAGGTCGCGGCCGTCTACGCACGCTACGTCGACATCTCGGTCTGGCGTGAGCACGAAGGTTGGGTATGCCTCGCCGGAACCCGACGCGAAAGCCATTAGAATAGCGCTGTCCTTCACTCTGGCCAGCAGGCCGCCCGGCTCGACATGCTTCTTGCGACGCGCTGCCCTCATTGCGAAACCGTCTTCCGGCTGCAGCAGGAACAGCTCTCGCTGCATCAAGGGCTCGTGCGCTGCGGGCATTGCCACGAAGTCTTCAACGCATCCGAGTCGCTCGTTCCCGAGCACGCGCAGCAGCCCGAGCCGGCCCTGACCGAACCGGCTGCCGCGCCGGATGACGGCGATGCGCATCATCCGGCCCCGCCTCGGCTGTTCGCTGCCGAAGCGCCGGCCGGGTCACCTTCCGACACCGATTACAAGCCGGAAGGCTGGGACATGTGGGCCCCGTGGCTCGATGCCGGCGTCGACCCGTCGCTGCAGCACAGCGTGCAGACCGTGCGCACCGAGCCGCTGATCCCGCTCGCCCTTCCGTCCATCGAAGCCGGCGTCGTTCACCTGTCGGGTACGCCCGCCCCGTTCCCGCCCTCTCCGGCCGAGCTGGACACTTCCGCCGCCGTCGAGCAACCGGCCGAATCGCTGCAAACGCAAACGCCGCAGGATACCGAACCATCGGCCACGCCCGTCGAGCGCGACCCGCGTGAGCCCCGCTTCGTCGCTCACCTTCCGTCGGACGCAGAGGCCGCTCTCGATGCCGCCGAACCCGTCGGCACCGCGCACTTCGCCGTGCCGGACGACGAACGCGCGCCGCGCGAACCGCGTTTTGCGTTCGCTCCTGCGCCGGCCGTCACCGAAGCCGGGGCCGAGCCCGACACCCGCACTGACACCACACGGCACGACGAGACGCCAGTCGCGGCCACCAACGCGCCGGCCGCACCATTCCCCGCTGCGCTGACCGACGACGATCGTCCGCATTTCGCCGTCACGCGCGAGACGCGCGCGCCGCAGCGACGCGGCATGCTCGGCGGTTTTTTCGGCGGCCTCGTCGCCGCCGTGCTCGCCGTGCTGCTCGTCGCACAACTCGCATGGTGGCAGCGCGAAACGGTGATGATCTACTGGCCCGTCACGCAGGGCTGGTTCA
>NZ_JAAGPB010000560.1:0-5222 GCF_017104585.1 Burkholderia sp. Ac-20392 | reverse complement strand
CGCGGCCGCACGCGGCGAAATCGTGCAGTTGAGCGCGCCTGGCGCAGCGGCGACCGCACTGCTGCGCGGCACCGGGCCGTCGCTCGAACACGACGAAGCGGCGCTGCTGATCGCACTGAATCCCGATCTCGATGCAGCGGTGGCGGTCGACCCCGCGACGATCCTGCCCGGCGTGCCGGGCGGATTCACGCGCGTCGCCACGCCCGACGCTGCGCAAACCCACCCGCCGGCCGCGCTCGAACCGTTCACGCTCGAACCCGGTGCGTACGCTTTGCTGCACGCGTGGCAGGCGCCGCCCGTCACGACACGCGGCGACGCCACCCACGAGCGCGCTGCATTCTCCGCAGCGCTCGCGGCCGAACGGATCGCGATCGAACGCGTCGAGCCGTCGGTCGACGGCGGCCGCTTCGCGGTCAAGCGCGTGATCGGCGAGACGCTCGTCGTCCACGCGTCGATCTTCACCGACGGGCACGCGCATCTCGCGGCCGCGCTGCAGTGGCGCGCCGCCGGCGACGACGACTGGCGCGAAATCCCGTTCGAAGCAGAACCGAACGACGGCTGGCACGCGCGCGTGACGCTCGACCGGCTCGGCCGCCATGAATTTCGCGTGCTCGCGTGGCGCGACGACTGGGCGTCGCTCGTCCACGATGTCGCGAAGAAACACGCGGCCGGCCAGGACGTGACGCTCGAACTGCGCGAAGCGCAGCTGCTGCTCGCGACCGCGCTCAAGCTCGCCGATCCACTCGATGCGCGCGCGCTCACGCAGATGAAACAACGCATCGCTGAATTCAAGGACGCGCCGGCCGACGCGCGGCTCGCGCAGCTCGGCGCGGCGCCGCTTGCCGATGCGTTCGCGGCACTGCGCTATCGCCCGTTCGTCACGCACGACGAAACGACTTACCCGGTCGACGTCGAGCGCCGCGCGGCGCGCTTCTCCAGCTGGTACGAGATGTTTCCGCGCTCGGCGAGCGACGACCCGCACCGGCACGGCACGTTCGATGACGTGATCGCGCACCTGCCGCGCATCCGCGACATGGGTTTCGACGTGCTGTATTTCCCGCCGATCCACCCGATCGGCGCGACCGCGCGCAAGGGACGCAACAACAGCCTGAAGGCCGGCCCCGACGACGTCGGCAGCCCGTACGCGATCGGCTCGCCGGACGGCGGCCACACGGCCGTGCACCCGCAGCTCGGCACGCTCGATTCGTTCCGCGCGCTGGTCGATGCCGCGCGCGGCCACGGGCTCGAGATCGCGCTCGATTTCGCGATCCAGTGCTCGCCCGATCATCCTTGGCTCGCCGCGCATCCAGGCTGGTTCGCGTGGCGGCCGGACGGCTCGCTGCGCTTCGCGGAAAATCCGCCGAAGCGCTACCAGGACATCGTGAACCCCGATTTCTACGCACCGGACGCGCTGCCCGACCTGTGGCTCGCGCTGCGCGACGCGGTGCTGTTCTGGGTCGATGCCGGCGTGCGGATCTTCCGCGTCGACAATCCGCACACGAAGCCGCTGCCGTTCTGGGCGTGGATGATCGACGACGTGCGCGGCCGGCATCCGGACGTCGTGTTCCTGTCCGAAGCGTTCACGCGGCCGGGCATGATGTACCGGCTCGCGAAGGTCGGCTTCTCGCAGTCGTACACGTACTTCACGTGGCGCGAGTCGAAGCGCGAATTCATCGACTACCTGACCGAACTCACGACCGGCCCCGCGCGCGAATTCTTCCGGCCGAACTTCTTCGTCAACACGCCCGACATCAACCCGCGCCACCTGCAGAACGCGCCGCGCACGCAGTTCGTGATCCGCGCGGCGCTCGCGGCGACGCTGGCCGGGTCCTGGGGCCTGTACTCGGGCTTCGAACTCGGCGAATCGGCGCCGCTGCCGGACAGCGAGGAATACGCGAACGCGGAGAAGTACGAGCTGCGTGCACGCGACTGGAGCAAGGCCGCGCATATCGGCGCCGAGGTCGCGCGGCTGAACCGCGCGCGGCGCGCTCACCCGGCGCTGCAGACGCATCTCGGCCTCACGTTCGCCGATGCGGACAACGACACGGTGCTCGTGTTCGTGAAGGCGACGCCGGCGTTCGACAGTGTGGTCGTCGTCGCGATCAGCACCGACCCGTGGCATCCGCAAGTCGCGAACTTCACGCTCGATGCGTCGCTGTGGCGCGGCTTCGGGCTCGTCGACGGCGAACCGCTCGACGCGCTCGAGCAGGACGCCACGCATGCGGAAACATGGCGCGGGCATCGCCAGTACGTATCGCTCGATCCGCACGTGCGGCCGTATGCGATCTGGCGGCTCACGCCGCATCCAGGCGCCGCGCGGGCGGCGGCGCGCGAACCGGGCGATGCCCGGTCACCTTCGGGAGGGCACGGATGATGAAACGCGAAGATTCCCTCGACGACGTACGCCGCGCGCAATTCCCGTCGCTGGCGCCGGCCGGCACACCGCGCCGGCGCCGTGCACGCCGCCGCGCACCGGCGCTCTGCGCGGACGATCCGCTGTGGTACAAGGACGCGATCATCTACCAGGTGCACGTGAAGTCGTTCTACGACTCGAACAACGACGGCATCGGCGATTTCCCCGGCCTGATCGCGAAGCTCGACTACATCGCCGAACTCGGCGTCGACACGATCTGGCTGCTGCCGTTCTACCCGTCGCCGCGCCGCGACGACGGCTACGACATCGCCGACTACCGCGACGTGCATCCCGACTACGGCACGCTGGCCGACGTGCGGCGCTTCATCCGCGAAGCGCATGCGCGCGGCATTCGCGTGATCACCGAGCTCGTGATCAATCACACGTCGGACCAGCATCCGTGGTTCCAGCGCGCGCGCCGCGCGAAACCGGGTTCGACGCACCGCGACTATTACGTGTGGTCCGACACCGACACGAAATACGCGGGCACGCGGATCATCTTCCTCGATACGGAAACGTCGAACTGGGCGCACGACCCGGTCGCCGGCCAGTATTACTGGCACCGCTTCTATTCGCACCAGCCGGACCTGAACTTCGACAACCCGGCCGTCGTGCGCGAGGTGATGCAGGTGATGCGCTTCTGGCTCGACCTCGGCATCGACGGGCTGCGGCTCGACGCGGTGCCGTATCTCGTCGCGCGTGAGGGCACCAACAACGAGAACCTGCCCGAGACGCACGCGATCCTGAAGCGGATCCGCGCGACGATCGACGCCGAGTATCCGAACCGGATGCTGCTCGCCGAAGCGAACCAGTGGCCGGAAGACGTGCAGGAATATTTCGGCGACGAGGACGAATGCCACATGGCGTTCCACTTCCCGCTGATGCCGCGCATCTACATGTCGATCGCGAGCGAGGATCGCTTCCCGATCGTCGACATCATGCGGCAGACGCCGGAACTCGCGCCGAGCAACCAGTGGGCCGTGTTCCTGCGCAACCACGACGAGCTGACGCTCGAGATGGTCACCGACTCCGAGCGCGACCTGCTGTGGCAGACCTATGCGAGCGACCGGCGCGCGCGGCTGAACCTCGGCATCCGGCGCCGGCTCGCGCCGCTGATGGAACGCGACCGGCGCCGCATCGAGCTGATCAACTCGCTGCTGCTGTCGATGCCGGGCACGCCGGTGATCTACTACGGCGACGAGCTCGGGATGGGCGACAACATCCACCTCGGCGACCGCGACGGCGTGCGCACGCCGATGCAGTGGTCGTCGGACCGCAACGGCGGCTTCTCGCGCGCCGACCCCGAACTGCTCGTGCTGCCGCCGGTGATGGGTTCGCTGTACGGCTATGACGCGGTCAACGTCGAGGCGCAGACGCGCGACCCGCATTCGCTGCTGAACTGGACGCGCCGCATCCTGTCGACGCGCCGCGCGTCGCAGGCGTTCGGACGCGGCACGATCCGCTTCCTGCGCCCGGAAAACCGCAAGGTGCTCGCGTACCTGCGCGAGCTGGACGGCGACGATCCGGTGCTGTGCGTCGCGAACCTGTCGCGTGCGTCGCAGGCCGTCGAGCTCGACCTGTCCGAATTCGCGGGCCGCGTGCCGATCGAGATGACGTCGGATTCGCCGTTTCCGCCGATCGGCCAGCTCCCGTATCTCCTCACCTTCCCGCCGTACGGATTCCTGTGGTTCGTACTGGCCGGGCACGGCCGTGAGCCGTCGTGGCGGCAGCCCCATGCGGAGCCGCTGCCCGAATACGTGACGCTCGTGATGCGGCGCGGCGATGCGCGGCCGGATATCGAACAGCTGCACGTGCTCGCGCACGATGCGTTGCCGTCGTGGCTCGCGCGGCGGCGCTGGTTCGCGTCGAAGGACCGTGCGATCGGCGCGGCCCGGCTGAACGTCGTCACGCCGGTGCCGGGCGAACCGTTCCAGTATGCGGAGGCCTGGGTCGAATCCGATGTGCAGGACGACGTCGAACGCTACGTCGTGCCGCTGGCAGCCGCGTGGGGCGGCGAGACCTCGCAGCCGCTGTTCGCGCAGCTCGCGCTGGCGCGCGTGCGGCGCGGCCATTCGGTCGGTTACCTGACCGACGCGTTCGCGCTGCCGGCGTTCGCACACGGGATGCTGCGCAAGCTGCGCGACGGCGCGACGGTGCCGACCTCCGACGACGGCCGGCTCGCGTTCCTGCCGGAAGACGCGCTCGCCGCGCTCGATCCCGGCGACGACGCCGACGTGCGCTGGCTCGCGGCCGAGCAGAGCAACAGCTCGCTCGTGATCGGCGACGCGATCGTGCTGAAACTGGTGCGCAAGGTCGCGCACGGCGTGCATCCGGAAGCGGAAATGAGCCGTTATCTGACGCGGATCGGCTACCCGAACACCGCGACGCTCGCGGGCGAAGTCGTGCACGTCGATCCGGACGGCACGCCGCATACGGTCGCGATCCTGCAGCGCTACGTCGACAACCAGGGCGACGCGTGGACGCGTTCGTTCGACTTCCTGCGGCGCGCGGTGGACGAGCTCGCACTGCCGGCCGCCGACGAAGAAGAGACCGACGAAACGGACGAGGAACCCGACGCGCTGCTCGGCTATGCGGCGTTCGCGGGGATCATCGGCACGCGGCTGGGCCAGTTGCACGTCGCGCTCGCGCAGCCGTCCGACGATCCGGCGTTCGCGCCGGAGCATGCGACGCCCGAACACGTCGACGGCTGGTGCGCGGACGCGATCGCGTCGTTCGAGCACGCGCTCGGCGTGCTGCGCACGCGGCTCGATGCGCTCGATCCTGCGATGCGCGCGGCGGCCGACACGCT
>NZ_JAAGPB010000559.1:0-234 GCF_017104585.1 Burkholderia sp. Ac-20392 | reverse complement strand
AATTGAGTCATAGTAGTGACGCATCAGCATAGCGCAGCGGAAATGCACAACATACACACACAGAGCAGACACATGAAGAACAGCACGTCGCGGGTCTAGATCTAGTTGTGTGAGTCACGAGCAGATTGGATCTACTAGTCGCGTCTATAGACACTACTCAATCCTATAGCGTGATGTCGACCTCTGTCGATGTTAGAACGTTCGATATGTATTACTTTTTTTTTTTTTTTTTTA
>NZ_JAAGPB010000558.1:0-4931 GCF_017104585.1 Burkholderia sp. Ac-20392 | reverse complement strand
GCCGCCGCGCATTGATCGCCGCCGGGCTCGGCGTGCTGGCCGCGCCGTCGCTGGTGCGCGCGAAGCCGCGCACGGTGCGGATTTCCAAAGGCTATGGCGTGCTGTACCTGCCGCTGCTCGTGATGGAGAAGCAGCGGCTGTTCGAGCGGCACGCGGCGCGCCACGGCGTGCGCGACGTCGTGGTCGACTGGGTGCTGCTCGACGGCGGCAATTCCGTCAACGACGCGATGATGGCCGGCACGCTCGACTTCGCGGGCGCCGGCGCGCCGGGTTTCATCGAGCTGTGGGCGCGGGCGCGCGGCATTCCGAACGTCGAGGTGATTGGCATCAGCGGGCTGTCGACCTCGTCGCTGTCGCTGAACGCAAACCGGCCGGGCCTCACGTCGCTGCGCGACTTCACGCCGTCCGACCGGATCGCGGTGCCGGGCATCCGCACGTCGCTGTCGGCGGTGGTGCTGCAGATGGTCGCGAGCAAGCAGCTCGGCCCCGCGCATTTCGCGCAGCTCGATTCGATCACCGTGAGCCTGCCGCATCCGCAGGCGATGCAGGCGCTGATTCGCCGCGAGAACGGCGTCACCGCGCATTTCACGTCGCCGCCGTTCTCGACGCTCGAGCTGCGGCAGCCGGGCATCCACCGCGTCGTGAATTCGGTCGACGTGCTCGGCCCGATGACGCACGACGTCGTATTCGCGCCGAAGCGGCTCGTCGATACCGAGCCCGCGCTGGCCGTCGCGTTTCTCGGCGCACTCGACGAAGCGAACCGCCTGATCGCGCAGGACCCGCGCGCGGCGGCGGCGCTCTTTGCGGCGTCGTCGGGCGTCGGCATGTCGCACGACGACGTGATGCAGATGCTCGCCGCACCCGACACGCGCTTCTCGGTGCTGCCGAACCAGCTGATGGACTACGCCGAATTCCTGTACCTGGCCGGCACGATCAAGGCGAAGCCGCGTGCGTGGCACGAGATGTTCGCGCCGATGCTCGACGCGTACCGGTCGGGCTGATACCGCCGCTCCCTTTCATCGAAATACCTCGCGCCGTGCGCTCGTCGCGCGCGGCGCCGATTCATCCGAAATGCAACTGCTTTGCAACCGCTATGCAACCGATTCACGCAAGGAGCCTGAAGTGAACGCTACCGACACCCTGGACCCCGCGTCCGCCGAAGAACAGCGCATCATGTCGAAGATGGCGCGGCGCCTGCTTCCCATCCTCGTCGTGATGTTCCTGATCGCGTTCATCGACCGGCAGAACGTCGGCTTCGCGAAGCTGCAGATGGTGCACAGCCTCGGGATGACGGAAGCCGCGTTCGGGCTCGCGTCGTCGCTGTTTTTCATCGGCTACCTGCTGTTCGAGGTGCCGAGCACGCTCGCGCTGCATCGCTACGGCGCGCGCGTCTGGCTCGCACGGATCATGCTGACGTGGGGGCTCATCACCGTGCTGATGGGCTTCACGACGTCGATGCCCGCGTTCTGCGCGCTGCGCTTCGTGCTCGGCATCGCCGAGGCCGGCTTCTATCCGGGCGTGATCTACTACCTGACGCTGTGGTTTCCGCAGAGCTATCGCGCGAAGGTGCTCGGCATCTTCACGCTCGGCAGCGCGCTCGCGAACATGCTCGGCTCGCTGGTCGGCGGCGTGCTGCTGAGCCTGAACGGCGTGTGGGGGCTCGCGGGCTGGCAGTGGGTGTTCGTGGCGACGGGCATCCCGGCGGTGATCGTTGCAATCGTCGTGTTCCGCGTGCTGCCCGCATCGGTGCGCGACGCACGTTTCCTCGACGACCGCGAGAAGCAGATCGTCGAGGCCGCGCTCGAACGCGAGAAGCCCGCGCAGGCCGAACACGGCCAGCCGTGGAAGGCGCTGCTCGATCCGCGCGTGATGCTGTTCGCGGCGACCTACATGCTGATGTCGACGTCGCTGTATGGCGTAACGTACTGGCTGCCGACGCTCGTGAAGTCGTTCGGCGTGTCGAGCACGACGAACGGCGTCCTGAGCATGCTGCCGTGGGCGCTCGCGGTGCTGCTGCTGGTGTGGCTGCCGGGGAAGCTGCGCCGCGCGAAGAGCATCCTGCGCACGATCGCGATCGTTGCTGCGCTTGGCGCGCTCGGCTTCCTGCTGAGTCTCGTGCTGCCGTCGACGCCGTTGCGTTTCATCGCGCTCGTGTTGGGCGGCGCATGCATCCCGCTGCTGTATCCGTGCTTCTGGTCGATGCCGCCGCGCTACTTCACCGGCGCGCGGGCGGCGGCGAGCGTCGCGGCGATCAACTCGATCGGCAACCTCGGCGGCTTCTTCAGCCAGAACCTGATGCCGTTTGCCGGCAAGGTGACGGGCACCGCGTTCGGGCCGATGATCGTGCCGATCGTGTGTCTCGCGCTGCTCGGGATCGGCGCGCTGGTCGCGTGGACGCGGTCGGAGCGGGGGATGGTGGCGGCGCGGGCGTGACGGCGCGACGTGTTACCGCTTCATCAACTGGTTTCCGACGAACGCGAAGTTGGCTGTCGCGTGCGTGTTCGACAGCAGGTACTTGAGCGCGTGGATGTCGGGAGCGGTCGTCGTGAAGCGGTTGTCGCCGTCGAAGATGAAGTCCCATGTGACGATGCCGCGGCTGGTGCCCGGATCGTCCACGTGAATCTCCTTCAATGATGCAAGCGGATACGCGCGCTCGTGCCAGTCGAACAGGTGCCGCACGTAGAGGTGATCCGGTGTGACGATCTCGTAGCGCCGAAGGAAGGGCGTCGCGATGAGAAGGAGCACCGTCGTGAAGATCAGCCACGAGCGGGCGCCGCGCCACAGGACGGCCCGCGCCGACGGGCGGCCGCGCACCATGACGCGGTAGCGCGCGTAAGTGGGCTGCATGATGAGCGCGGTGCCGAACCACCAGGCGATCGCGATGAACCCGAGCGGCACGTTCATGAACGGCACCGAAAACGCGCCGACGAAGCTCGTCGGAAAATCCAGGAGCCGCGCGGTCGACACGAACCCGAGACCGATGTAGCTGCCCGCCGGATGCGGGATGAACACGGCCGTCGTCAGGGCCTGCAGCGCGAGCAGGACGGGCCAGCACAGCAGCGATACGGCCAGCCAGCCGGCCAGGGCGGCGAGAAAGAAGAGTGGATAGCTCAGGACGGATTTCATCGTGGTGGAGGCGCGAGGTCCGGACGGTCGACGCCTCGGCGCGAGAGCGAGGCGGGACAGTGGCAAATTGTAGCGTTGTGCCGAAGCGGATCATGCTGGCAATGTCGCCTTGGGCCGGCCGGCGGCCGCGCACGACCATGCAGCGAATGCGTCGTGGTCGGCAGGCTGGCATTTTGTGCATCCTGCCGATGCGTTACGATGCGTCGCAGGTATGGCGCATGGCGTGGGCAATGAAAACGACGACGATGGGTAGGTTGGGCGACGACATTTCGCGCCGACGCATGCAGCGCGAGTTTGTCGCGCGAGGCCTGGCATCACGCGGCGAGGCGCGGCGGACCGGTGAATACATCGATGCCGCGCACGTCCTTGCAGAACTTGAGCGCATGCTGGAAGCGGCGCGCGCGACGAAGGCCGTCGATTGAATCGGCGGATCAGGGGCATACGTTACCGGGCAGGCAGCGATCGTCGCTGTTCGGCGCCCGCCGGCATCATCGCCGTCACGGGGTATCTACCCGCGCGAACCCCCAACTCCGCCATGCGCGACCGTCACCTGCGCAGGCGACAGCGGAATCTCCACCTCGACCGTCGTCCCTTCGCCGAGCGTCGTCGCGATCCGCAGCGTGCCGCCGACGAGGTACGCACGCTCGCGTAACCCGACCAGCCCGAACGATCCCGACTTGCGCGGCACGCCGGGATCGAAGCCCGCGCCGTCGTCGCGAATCGTCAACTCGATCGCATGGTTCGCATGCACGAGTTCGACGGTCGCATGCGACGCGGCCGCGTGCCGCGCGACGTTCGCGAGCGCTTCCTGCGCGATGCGGAACACGGCGGTCGCGTAAGGCTCGTCGAGCTGCAGCTCGGGCGGGTCGACATGCAGCGCGCATTCGATGCCGTGCCGATGCCGGAAATCCTCCACGAGCCATTGCATTGCCGCGGCGAAGCCGAGATCGTCGAGCATCAGCGGGCGCAGGTCCGACGCGATGCGGCGCGTCGCGGCCACCGCGCCGCGCGCCAGCGCGTGCATCGCCGCGATCTTGCGCGCCAGCAACGCATCGTCCTGCGGCACGCGGTCGATCAGCCATTCGAGATCGTTCTTCAGCGTCGCGAGCGTCTGTGCGAGTTCGTCGTGCAGTTCGCGTGCGATGCGGCGCTGCTCGGCCTCGCGTGCGCTCGCGCTGATCGCGGCGATCTCGCGCAGCTCCTCGCGCGACGCCTGCAGCGCCCGCTCCGCACGCACGCGATCCTCGACTTCGCGTCGCAGGTCGCGGTTCGACGCGCTCAGTTGCGCGGTGCGCGCGGCGACACGCTGTTCGAGCCGTTCGTTCGCGTCGTTCAGCTGCGCGCTCTTCTGCACGACGAGCAGATGCTGGTAGCGCGCGCCGGCCAGCGCGCGCACTGTCTGCGCATGCAGCCGGCCGTTCTCGAACAGCATCGCGAACAGCACGACGCCGGATGCGACGAGGCCGTACGCACGCCCCGCGTAGAAGCCGAGGTCATAGCGCCCGTGGTTGAGCATCGACGACAGCGCGATGTCGAACAGCCACGCGACGAGCACCGTCATCACCCACAGGTCGAGCACGGAATGGCGTCGCCGCCGCTGCCACATCAGCATCAGCGCGACCAGGTTCAGCCCCCAGACGATCGTGATCGCGTTCGTCATCGTCGCGGCCATCCGGTTGCCGTTCATGATGCGCGGCAGCAGGTCGTGGCCGGCCGTCGCGAGCAGCGCGAGCGCGACCGTCGCGCCGACCGCGGCCGCGATGCACAGCACGATGGGAATCGCCGCGCGGCGCTGCGGGGCCGGG
>NZ_JAAGPB010000557.1:0-5251 GCF_017104585.1 Burkholderia sp. Ac-20392 | reverse complement strand
CTCACCTTCGAGCTGGCCACGCTGCCGGCGCTGGCCGGCGTGCCGTCCGGCGCGTTTCGCAACGTGCTGTGCGAAACGGTCGTCATGCATCTCGAACAGGCGGACGCGGCGGCCGCCGCCACGCGGCTGGCCGAACTCCTGATGCCGGGCGGCGCGTTGTACATGAGCTGGCGGGTGGCCGGAAACGGCACGTTGCGCGACGAGCGTGGCCGCCTCTACACGCCGCTCGATTCGGCGCGGATGCGGGCGGCGCTTGGCGCCGGCACGCAGGTGATCGACGAGCACGAGGTCGTCAGCCCGTCGTCCGGCAAGCGCGTGCACCGGCTGATCGTACGCAAGACCGTCGCCACCGCGTAAGCAGGGCAGCGCGGCGGCGCGCTCATTCGCGGTTGAGTGCCGCTTCCCAGTTGATGTCGACGCAGAGCACCTGCATGCCGGTCGCGACCGGCGCGGCGATCGACGCGGTCACGCACAGGTGCGCCTCGTTGATCGACAGGTAGGGCGGCGTCAGGTGCACGCGGCCCGGTGCACGCATCGCGTCGATGAAGTACGGGCGCCGTTCCCAGCTCGCGCCCTCGGAGTGCAGCAGCGGCCGGAAGCGCTTCGCGCGCTGCGAGACGCTGCCGCGTGCGAGCACGTTGTCGCCGATCTGGCGGCCCGATGCGTCGAGCAGGAAGCAGCGCGCGGTTTCGGGCAGCCCGAGTACGATGGCCGCTGCGTCGGTGAGCGGCTCGCCCGCGCCGAGCTTGCGGCTCGCTTCCTCGAGCGCCGCGACGTACGGTGCGAGCCGTTCCGCCTGGGTGCGCTCGCGTTCCGCGACGCGCAGCCGCAACGCGGCCGACAGCGTATCCATGCAGCCCGCGGCGGCCTGCGGCTGCACCGGTTCGACGCTTGGCCCCGCGAAGTACTGGCCCTGCACGAAATCGACGTCGCATTCCAGTGCGATCAGCGCGTCGCGTTCGGTCGCGAGCCCGCCCATCAGCACGAGCTGGCCGGATTCGTGCAGCAGCGACACGAGCCCCGGCAGCACGCGTTCGAGATGTGAGTGCTCGCTCGCTTGCGCGAGGATGCCGCGGTCGAGCGTGACGATGTCGGGATGCAGGTGCCACACGCGGTCGATGTTCGAATGCTTCGCGCCGAACCCGACGAGTGCGATCAGGAAACCGGCCTTGCGCAGCCCGTCGACGATCGCCGCGTAGCGCGGCGTCTCGCCGCCCGCCTGT
Organism: Burkholderia sp. Ac-20392; assembly: GCF_017104585.1. NCBI lineage: Bacteria > Pseudomonadati > Pseudomonadota > Betaproteobacteria > Burkholderiales > Burkholderiaceae > Burkholderia > Burkholderia sp. Ac-20392. Next base: position 4,028 of record NZ_JAAGPB010000557.1, on the reverse strand, counting down.
TCGGGCACCTCGAGCACCACGCGGTGCGGCGGCAGCCCGAGCGCCTTCAGGTTCGCGAGCATTGCGTCGCTGTAGACGGTGTCCATCAGCGCGGCCGGATGCAGGCTCAGGAAGAGCCATTCGTCATGGCTGTCGAACGCGTGGAAGTTGCCGAGATGCAGCGATTCGGCGAGCCGGCCGAGCTCGAGCAGGTCGCCGCGCCGCGCCGCCTGCGTGAATACCTCGTGCGACGCCACCTGGCGGCTTTCCTCGTCGTGCGCACGCAGCGACGCGTGATAACCGATCGCGCGGCGGTGCGACACCGAGAAAACGGGCTGGAACACGCTGAACACGGTGTAGCCGCCGTACAGCACGGTGCGCCGGTTCCCGTCGTCGCCGGCGACGGGGCGGGGCGGTTGAAAGCCGGGGGGATCGATTTCGATCATGCTCATGATGTCGGCCGATGGAAGACTGCCAGTTTACCTAGAGAATAGGCGAGCAAGAAGCGTGCACGGCATCGTACCCCGTGCGGCGGCGCGTCGCGGCCGAGCCGCGGGCATCGCAGGCGTTTCAGATGCGCATCGCGGGGCCTCGCTGCACCGCAATGGTGCGCGCCGACCCGGTTCGGCGCGCGCCGCGCGTCATGCGCGCTCGGACGGGTCGGTCTTGCGCGCGGTGCTGCGGATTTCGGGCGCGAGCTGCGCGAAGATCCACGCGGACGCCGCCGTGATGATCCCGACGCAGATGAAGGTCGCATGGAACGCCGGCAGCGTGTTGCTCGGCGTCACGGTGCGCAGCATGCCCGTGAACGTTGCGAGCAGCGCGCCCGCCACCGTGACGCCGAGGCTCATCGACAGCATCTGCACGAGCGAGAACAGGCTGTTGCCGCTGCTCGCGCCGCCCGTGCCGAGATCCTTCAGCGTCAGCGTGTTCATCGCGGTGAACTGCATCGAGTTGAAGCCGCCGAACAGCGCGAGATGCACCACCTTCACCCAGACGGGCACCGTGTCGCGCATCAGCGCGAAGCTCGCCATCATCACGCCGACCATGATCGTGTTCGCGAGCAGCACCTTGCGGTAGCCGTGCCGCGTGATCAGGCGCGTGATGATCCGCTTCGAGAACATCCCGGCCGCCGCCACCGGCAGCATCATCAGCCCGGCCTCGAACGCCGAGTAGCCGAGGCTCACCTGCAGCAGCAGCGGGATCAGGTACGGCATCGCGCCGCTGCCGATCCGTGCGAACAGGTTGCCGAGCAGCCCGACGCTGAACGTGTGGATCCTGAACAGCTCGAGCGAGAAGATCGGCTGCGGCGCGCGCACCGCATACAGCCCGTATGCGACGAAGCACGCGAGGCTCAGGATCAGCAGCACGAGCACGGCCGCGTGCTGCATCCCGAGATCGGCGAGCCCGTCGAGCGACAGCGAGATCGCGACCATGCCGATCGTCAGCAGCAGATAGCCCTTCAGGTCGAAGCGGCCGACGGCCGGGTTGCGCGAATCGGGCATCGAATAGAAGGTCGCGATGCAGCCTGCGACGCCGACCGGTACGTTGATCAGGAAGATCCAGTGCCACGACGCGATCTTCACGAGCCAGCCGCCGAGTGTCGGCCCGATCAGCGGGCCGATCAGGCCGGGAATCGCGACGAACGACAGCGCCGGCAGGTAGCGTTCGGCCGGGAAGGTGCGCAGCACCGCGAGGCGTCCGACCGGCAGCAGCATCGCGCCGCCGACGCCTTGCACGACGCGGAACGCGACGAGCTGCGTCAGCGTATGCGCGTTTGCGCACAGCAGCGAGCCGAGCGAGAACACCAGGATCGCGCTGAAGAACACGCGCCGCGTGCCGAAGGTATCGGCGAGCCAGCCCGACACGGGGATCATCACCGCCATCGTCAGCGAGTACGCGATCACGACCGACTGCATGCGCAGCGGCGATTCGCCGAGGCTCGCGGCCATCGACGGCAGCGCCGTGTTCACGATCGTCGAGTCGAGCGTCTGCATGAAGAAGCCCGTTGCGACGAGCCAGAGCATCACGGTGAGGTTCTTTTCGCCGGGAGCGGCGGCAGGCGGGCGCTGGAACATGGGGGCGGGATGGTGGCGCGGGACAGCCGACATTGTAGGGAAAGCCATTGCGCCGTGCAGGTTCGGCGCAAGGGCGGTGCGCAGTCCGGCCGACGGATGCCCGTCCCCGTCGAATGACCAGTACAGTTCAGCCAAAAGTGTCTGCAGCCGTATCTGTCCGTGTGCTGCCACTGTCCGAAATACTGGTGCCATCGGACCCGTGCGACCAGGAGGCTGCCATGCGCGAACTGCGACTTTATGTGATCGAGGGCGATGAGCCGGCCGGTCGGTGGCGGATCGTCGATCGCACCTCGCTGGAGGTGGCCGACGGCGAGGTCTGGGTGACGATCGAGGGGCGGCACGACGATCACTGGCTCGGCGTCGGGGATTCGCTGATGCTGACGCCCGGCATGCGCGTCTGGGTCAGCGCGGGGTCGCACAGTGCGACGTTCGCGTTCGGTCCGCTCGAGGTGCCGGCGAGGCGTGCCGCGCAGGCTTGGTGGAGGCCGCTCGTCGCGTGGCGCGACGGCCGGCGTCACGCGCCCGCATCGTTGCCGACGTAGCGCGCCCGGGGCGGGATCAGCTCTCCGTCCGCGCATGGTTCGAGCGCATGCGTGATCCAGCCGGCCGTGCAGTCGTGCGGCGATCTGCGTGATCTGCGAGTCCGGCTCCGGTACGTTCCGGTCGAGCGAACGTTCGACGCCGCCGCGCGTGCGTTTCGCGTCCGCACGGCAGTGTGCGAGCAGCCGCACTTTGTCCGCGTGATGGCAGCGGTGCGTGGTTGCGCGGCGCGGTAGCGAGCGCAGCAGGTCGCGGTTCGCATGTGCAGGGGGCACGCCGGTATCGAGGATGCCGGCAGGCTTCCTGCGCGCTGGAGGAGGTGATGTCGGCCGCTTTCGCCGGGGCGCAGGGGAGACGACCGCGCGTGATGCACGGATTCGCGCAATCAGGATTGCTCGCGGCTGTCGCGAATCCTAGACTCGATCTTGTCTTCCTCACCGCCGATCCCGCCATGACACCCGAACGCGCGTTGACGCATCTGTGGCGGCTCGCCCATGGCGCCCCCGACGCGCTGGCCCGTGCGACCGTGACCGGGCAGGACCCGACGCTGCCGTCAACCTTCCGGGTCGGCACGCTGGCCGCGGCGACGATCGCGGCAGCCGGGCTCGCGGCAGCCGAATGCCACCGGCTTCGTACGGGCGTCACGCAATCCGTCGACGTGTCGGTGCGCGACGCGCTCGTCGCGTTCCGCAGCGAACGCTACCTGCGGGTGGACGATGGCCCGCCGCCGGAGTTGCGTCATCCGGTGACGGGTTTCTTCGAGACGGGCGACGGACGCTGGATCCAGTTGCACGCGAACTTCCCGCATCACCTGAACGGCATTCTCGACGTACTCGGCTGCGGCGCGCAGCGGGACGATGTCGCCACGGCGATCCGCGCGCGGGACGGCGCGGCACTCGATACCGTGCTGGCCGAGGCCGGGCTGTGCGCCGCATTGATCAGAACACCTGACGAGTGGACGTCGCTCGAGCAGGCGCGCGCGATCGCGTCGCTGCCGCTGTTCGAAATCGAGCGGATCGGCGATGCACCGATCGAGCCGATCGGTCGCGGCGAAGCCGGCCAGCCGCTCACGGGTGTGCGTGTGCTCGATCTCACGCGCATCATCGCGGGGCCGGTCGCGGGCCGCACGCTCGCATCGCACGGCGCGCAGACGCTGCTGGTCAACGGCCCGCACCTGCCGAACATCGCGCCGCTCGTGATCGACAACGGGCGTGGCAAGCGTTCGACGTGGATCGACCTGCGCGATGCGGCGGGCGTCGATGCGCTGCACGCGCTCGCACGCGATGCGGATGTGTTCCTGCAGTCGTACCGGCCCGGTGCGCTCGCGGCGCGCGGGTTTTCGCCGCCAGCGCTGGCGGCGCGGGTGGCCGGGGGCGGGAGAGCGGCGCGGAGGGAAAGGGGGGAGAACCCGGGGTTGAGTGGGCGTTGTCG
>NZ_JAAGPB010000556.1:0-5251 GCF_017104585.1 Burkholderia sp. Ac-20392 | reverse complement strand
CGCATGCGGGCCCGTCAGTGCCAGCGCCGCGTCGTAATCGGCGAGCGCGTCGTCGAACCGGCCGAGCGCGCGCAGCGCGGCCGCGCTGTTGCGGCGCGCGTCGATATCGTCGGGATTGCGCGCCAGCGCTTGCGCGTAGGCCTCGGCAGCTTCCGCATGACGTTCGAGCCCGAGCAGCGCATTGCCGCGCCCGACCCACGCCGCGACGTTGCCGCGATTGAGCGCAAGCAGCCGGTCGCAGCGCTTCAGCAATTCGTCGCGGGCGTGAAGCAGATCCAGCGCCACACAACTTGCGTACAGCAACTGCTCGTCTTTCGGCTGTCGTGCGAGCCCTTCGTCGAGACACGCGAGCGCGTCGGCCGGACGGCCGAGTTCGGTCATCACGACACCGCACGCGTAGACGAGTTCGGGCGTCTTGCCACGCACGACCATCGCGAGCTGATAGCTGTGCAACGCCTGCTCGCGATGGCCGAGTGCACGCAACGCATGCCCGCGTTCGATGTTCGCGGCGGCATCGCCCGGATCGAGCCGCAACGCGCGCTCGACGCTGATCAGCGCATCGGCAGGCCGTTCAAGCCAGCGCAGCGTCTCGCCGCGCTTGCGCCACGCCGCGACATGGGCCGGTTCCCGCACGAGTGCCCGATCGTAGGCCGTCAGCGCCGCGTCGTATTGCCCGAGCGCGAGCAGCGCATCGCCGCGCGCCGCATTCGACGGCGCATGGTCCGGATCGGCCGCGAGTGCGCGGTCGGCAAGCGCGAGCGCATCGCGATGGCGACCGACGCCCGTCAGCGCGGCCGCATGGTTCGCCAGATTCCATGGCTGGTTCAGCCCGAACCCCATCGAGCGCGCGATCAGCGGCTCCGCCCGTGCAGGATCGCCGAGCTGCAGATACACGAGACCCAGCAAGTGCAGCGCCTCGACATGGTCGGGCGCCATCGTCAGCACGCCTTCGTAGAGCCGTCCCGCCCCCGCGAAGTCGCGCAGTTCGAGCCGCGCGCGCGCCTGGCGCAGCGCATCGTCGAGCACCGCGCGCATTGGCGCGGCGGTTGCGCCAGGTCCGACGCCGGTCAACGGAGCACCCTCGCGGCGCGCACTCATTGCACGCCGCCGCCGACGACGAGTGCCGGCAACCCGGCTGCGATCCGCTCGACGACGGGCGCCCACTGCCCGCCCTCGGGCTGGCGGAAGAGTCGCGCGGACGGATACCACGGGCTGTCGTCCCGCTCGAGCAGCCAGCGGAAATCGGGCGTATGCGGAATCATCAGCGCAAGCGGCCGGCCGAGTGCGCCGGCGAGGTGCGCGACGGACGTATCGACGCTGACGATGCCATCCATCAGCGCAGTCAGCGCCGCTGTATCGGCGAAGTCCGCGAGGTCGTCGCCGACGAAGCGGACCGCGCTCGCGTCGAGCACCGGGCGATCTTCGTCGCGGACCACCTTCTGCAGGCTGATCCATTCGTAACGGTCGTCGAACAGCGGCAGCAGATCCGCGAGCGTCATCGAGCGGTTGCGGTCGTTCAGGTGCAGCGGATTGCCGGACCACACGAGACCGATCCGCGGTCGCGTCGCTGCGCCGAGCCGTTCGCGCCATTGCTCGACACGCACGGGGTCGGCAGCAAGATACGGAGCGCCGGCGGGAATCGACGCCAGGTCGGTACGGAATTCGAGCGGCAGGCTCAGCAGCGGGCAATGCAGGTCGAACGGCGGCAGCGGCTCGCCGCGCGCGACGAGCGTATCGACGCCGACGAGCGTCGCGAACAGCGCCTTCAGCTCGACCGGCGCTTCGAGCACGACGCGTGCACCGAGCGCTTTCACGAGCGGGACATAGCGGCAGAACTGCAGCGTGTCGCCGAGCCCCTGTTCCGGGTACAGCAGGATCGTCTTGCCGTCGAGCGGCATCCCGTGAGTCCAGCGCGGCTGCGCGAACGTGCGCCGGCTCGCATCGAGCTGCGTATCGCGCCAACGCCATTCATACTCGGCCCAACCCGCTTCGAAATCGCCGATCGACAGGCACAGGAACGCACGCATGCAGTGCGCGAGCACGTAGTCGGGATCGATCTCGATCGCGTCCGCATAGGCCTGCCGCGCGGCGTCGTGCTGCCGCAGCGCACGCAGTGCGTTTGCTTGATGAAAATGCGCAAGCTTGTCGCGCGGCGTCGCCTCGATCACGCGCGCGAAATCGTCGAGCGCGGCCTCGTAGCAGTGCGTCTCGAGCTGCACGCGGCCGCGCGTGAACCAGGCGGGCACGTAGCCCGCATCGAGCGCGAGCGCGCGGTCGCACATGTCGCGTGCATCGTCGTGACGTTCGATGCGCATCAGCGCGCTCGCGTAGTTGCACAGCACGCCGGTGCTGCGCGGTTCCGCGTCGAGTGCACGCGCATAGCTGTCGGCCGCGTCGCGATAGCGTTCCAGGTGGCTGGCCGCGTTGCCGCGGTTCGCCAGTGCCCGCGCGTGGCGCGGATCGATCGCGAGCACGCGGTCGCAGCGCACGAGCGCTTCGTCGTGCCGGTCGAGCAGCTCGAGCGCGATCGAGCTGTTGAAGATCGCATCGATGAAAGTCGGGCTCGCCGCGATCGCCGCGTTGAAATCCGCGAGCGCGCGCTCGGGATCGTGCAGATCGAGATACGCGACACCGCGCAGGAACAGCACTTCGGCGTTGCCGGGCGTCTGAGCGAGCGCGTAGCCGTAGCTGTCGACTGCATCGCGGAAGCGGCCGAGTTCGCGCAGCGCGAGGCCGCGTCCGCGCATCGCATCGAACGAACGCCCGGCCAGCGCGATCGACCGATCGCAATCGGCAAGCGCTTCGTCGTGACGGCCGAGCGCGCGCAGCATGTCGCTGCGCTTCACATAGCCGTCGGCAAAACCGGGCGTCAGCTCGAGCAGCCGATCGTAGACCGTGCATGCGTCGTCGTAGCGGGCGAGCTGACCGAGCAGGCCCGCGCGCTGAAACAGCACGCGCTGATGAACCGGGTTGATCGCGAGTGCTTCGTCGAGACGCACGAGCGCGTCGTGCTCCCGCCCGAGCCCGGTCAGCACCGCCGCGTAATTCGCGAGCGCGAGCGGCACCGGCCGATGCTCGATCGAGCGCCGCATCAGCGGCTCGGCATCGTCGAGCCGCCCTTGCTGGAAGCGCACCGCGCCGAGCAGGTGCAGCGCCTCCGGATGCTCGGGATCGAGCGTCAGCAATTCGGTATACGCGTGCTCCGCATGCTGCAGCGCGCCCTCGTGGTGCGCTTTGCGCGCGCGCAGGAGCAGCCGTTCGAGTTGCGCGGTATCGGGCGGACGGCGATCCGGCGCGACCGGCGCGCTCGCGAGTGTCGTCCCTTCCCCGTTCGGTGTCATCGTATGGCCCCCACTTGTCGCTGTTGGTATCGCGTGTCGTGTCTAACGTGTCATCGGCACGATCGCGGCACGCACCGCGTCGATCGCGCCTGTCCAGTCCCCCGGCACGGCCTGCCGGAACAGCCGCGCGGACGGATACCACGGGCTGTCGCCGCGCGTGCGCATCCAGCGCCACTCCGCCGGATCGGGCAGCAGCACCCAGACCGCGCGGCCCAGCGCGCCCGCCAGATGCGCGACGGCGGAATCGACCGCAATCACGAGATCCAGCGCGCCGATCAGCGCGGCCGTGTCCGCGAAGTCGCCGAGTTCGTCGTCGACGCGACGCACCGGCGCATTCGCGAGCAGCGCCTCGTCGCGTTCGCGCACGGGCTTTTGCAGACTGATCCAGTCGACGTCGAGATCGAACAACGGCGCGAGCCGCGAGAAATCGATCGACCGGTTGTGATCGTTCCGGTGCTCCGGATTGCCGGCCCATGCGATCCCGATCCGTGGCCGGCGCCGCTCGCCGAGCAGCGCGTCCCACTGGCGCGTGCGCTGCGGGTCGGCATGCAGATAGGCGCCGGCATGCGGAATCGTGGTTTCGTCGGTGCGAAACGCATGCGGCAGGCTCAACAACGGGACCTGGCAGTCGAACGCCGGCAACGGTTCGCCGCGCGCAATCACGTGGGCAGCGCCGGACAGCGACGCCATCAGCGCGCGCAGTTGCGGCTGCACCTCGAACACGACCCGCGCGCCACGTGCGGCCACCAGCGGCACATAGCGGCAAAAATGCAGCGTGTCGCCGAATCCTTGCTCCGCGTGAATCAGCACCGTCCGGCCGTCGAGCGGCGTGTCGCCCTGCCACGCCGGCTGCGTGAACGGCCGGTAGTGCCGCGCAAGCTGCGCATCGCGCAGCCGCCATTCATACTCGGGCCAGCCGCGCGCGAAATCGCCTTCGATCAGATACAACGACGCACGTGCGAAATGCGCTTCGGCGTAGTCGGGTTGCAGCGTGATCGCGCGGTCGTACGAGGCAAGCGCATCGTCCGTGCGCGCCGTTTCGAAATGCAGGTTGCCGCGGTTGAGCCAGTTCGTCGCGTGATCGGGGCGCAGTGCGAGCGCACGGTCGAGCGACGCCATCGCTTCGTCGTAGCGATGCAGATCCTGCAGCACGCTGCTGCGGTTGGTCCACGCTTCGGCGAACCGCGCGTCGCGCGCAAGCGCGGCGTCGTAGCTGGCCAGCGCGTCGTCGTAACGCTTCAGGTAACGCAACGCGGTGCCGCGATTGCACAACGTCTCCGCCGAGTGCGGATCGAGCGCCAGCGCACGCGCGTACGCAGCCAGCGCGTCATCGTGGCGCTTGAGCTGCAGCAGCGCATTGCCGCGGCTCGCGTGGGCGCGGACATGATCCGGATCGACACTCAGCACGCGCTCGCAGCGGGCGAGCGCTTCGTCCGCGCGGCCGAGCCGTTCGAGCGCGACCGCGCTGTTGTAAAGCACGTCGATCCGCGCGGGATCGGCAGCGATCGCTTCATTGAACGCGTCGAGCGCCTCGCCCGGCCGATCGAGATCGATCAGCGTGCGACCGCGCTCGGCCATGATCGCGGCCATGCCGGGCCGGATCGCGTTGGCGCGCTCGAAGCACTGCAGCGCATCGGCCGGCCGCCGCAGCTCGCGCAGTACGAGGCCGCGGTTGAACCACGATTCGAACGAACGCGGGTCGACCATCAGCGCGCGATCGTAGGTATCGAGCGCCTCGTCGAAACGACTCAACGCGCGCAGCGCGCTGCCGCGATTGCAAAGCGCATCGAGCACCAGCGGCGACACCGCGAGCGCGCGGTCGAACGACGCCAGCGCCTCGTCAGGGCGGCGCAGCCCGAGCAGCGTGTTGCCGCGGCGCACGAGCGTCTGCACGTCGTCGGGCGTCGCTC
>NZ_JAAGPB010000555.1:0-5064 GCF_017104585.1 Burkholderia sp. Ac-20392 | reverse complement strand
TCAACCCTCCGGCCACCCCCACTATCCTCCCCGAGTTATACACTCTTTCCCTCCCCGCCGCTATCCCGCTCTGTCCGCGCTGTACTACGCGAGCGCGGCCGTGCTGATGGCGTGCGAGGGCGTGCGGCTCGCGCCGGATTTCCGGCGGCTCGCGCTCGCGCATCTGATCGTGCGCCACAAGCTGCTGCCGGTCGATCCGCTCGCGCCGGCATCGCGCGACGACGAATCGGCCGCGTACGACGCGCTGCTGCGCGGTACGCCGATCGCACTCGACACCGCGCTCGACCTGCTGCCGGAGGTCGAACGATGAGCATGACGCGTGGCGCACTGGACGGCCTGAAGGTCGTCGACCTGAGCCGCGTGCTCGGCGGCCCGTACTGCACGCAGGCGCTCGCCGACCACGGGGCGACGGTGGTCAAGATCGAGCCGCCGGACGGCGACGAGACGCGTGGCTGGGGGCCGCCGTTCCTCGGCGATACCGCGTGGTATTTCATGGGCGTGAACCGCAACAAGGAAGGGCTCGCGCTCGACCTGTCGCGCGACGAGGGGCGCGCGATCCTGTGGCGTCTGCTCGAAAAGGCCGACGTGCTCGTCGAGAACTTCAAGCCCGGCACGCTCGCGCGCTGGGGCATGGATTACGCGCGCGACCTGCAGCCGCGCTTCCCGCGCCTGATCCATTGCGCGGTGACGGGCTTCGGCGAAGGCGGCCCGCTTGGCGGGCTGCCCGGCTACGACGCGGTGATCCAGGCGATGGCGGGGTTGATGAGCGTCAACGGCGAGCGCGACGGCGACGCGACGCGCATCGGTCTGCCGATCGTCGACATGGTCACGGGCCTCAATGCACTCGCGGGCATCCTGCTGGCGCTCGCGGAGCGTGAGAAGAGCGGGCAGGGCCAGTCGATCGACATCGCGCTGTACGACTGCGGCGTGTCGCTGCTGCATCCGCACCTGCCGAACTTCTTCGGCTCGGGGCGCGTGCCGGAGCGCAGCGGCAACGCGCATCCGAACATCGCGCCGTACGACAGCTATCGCACGGCGACCGTGCCGATCTTCCTCGCGATCGGCAACGACCGGCAGTTCGCGCGGCTCGTCGCGCATCTCGGCGTGCCGGCGCTTGCAAGCGATCCTCGCTTCGTCGACAACCGCAGCCGCTGCGCGCACCGGCCCGAGCTGAAGGCCGAACTGGAAGCACGGCTCGCCGCGCACGCATGCGAGCCGCTCGCGCGCGACCTGATGGCGGCCGGCGTGCCGTGCGGGCCGGTGCGAACGGTCGCCGACGTTGCGCGCGATCCGCATGCGCTGCACCGCAACCTGTTCGTCGAGATCGGCGCGTATCGCGGCACGGCGTCGCCGGTGAAGCTGTCGCGTACGCCGGCCACCTATCGTTCGCCGCCGCCCGCACTCGGCGGCGACACGCGCGCGGTGCTCGATCGCCTCGGTGTCGATCCCGCGCTCCAGCAGCAACTGCTCGATGCCGGCGTGCTGAGGGAGGCCCCCGGCTAGGAACCTCCGATCGACACGACGCCGCCGGCCGGCGGCGCGATGCCGGCCACCCGGGAAAGGCGCGCGACAGTCGCGCCCCCGACACGCAAACATGGAGACATCGATGAGCCGTCAGCAATCCCCGACCGCCGCGCCGCAACCGCGGCCCGGCCGCGCCGCCTTCGCGGCGTTCGTCGGTACCACGATCGAGTGGTACGACTTCTACATCTACGGCACGGCCGCTGCGCTCGTGTTCGGCAAGGTGTTCTTTGCGAGCACGATGGATCCCGGCGTCGCGACGCTGCTGGCGTTCGTCACGTTCTGGGCCGGCTTCGCCGCGCGGCCGCTCGGCGGCATCGTGTTCGGGCATCTCGGCGATCGTGTCGGCCGCAAGACCGCGCTCGTGATCACGCTGGTGATGATGGGGCTGGCCACGACCGGCATCGGCCTGTTGCCCGGCTATGCGCAGATCGGCGTCTGGGCGCCGGCCGGCCTCGTCGTGCTGCGCGTGCTGCAGGGTGTCGCGGTCGGCGGCGAGTGGGGCGGCGCGGTGCTGATCGCGAGCGAGAACGCGCCGAAGCATCGCAGCATCCTGTATGCGGCGTTCGCGCAGCAGGGCTCGCCCACCGGCAACCTGCTCGCGACTGCCGCGTTCTTCGCGCTGAGCGCGCTGCCGACGCCGTCGTTCCTGATGTGGGGCTGGCGCATTCCGTTCCTGCTGTCGGCCGTGCTCGTGATCATCGGCATGGTGATCCGGCTGAAGCTCGAGGAGTCGGCCGACATGCAGCGCGTGCTCGCGCGCAAGCGCACCGTGAAGCTGCCGCTGCGCGACGTCGTGCGCGATCACTGGGTCGTCGTGCTGCTCGCGGCCGGTACGCTGCCGGTGATCAACGTCACGTATTTCCGCAGCACGTTCGCGCTGTCGTGGGCGACGAAGGAGCTCGGCTACGCGCAGGGCACGTTCCTCGGCATCCTGTCGATCTCGCTCGTCGTGCAGTTCCTGATGCAGCCGGTCGGCGCGTGGTTCGTGTCGAAGATCGACATGCGCCGCGCGATGTGCTGGATCCTGATTCCGGAAATCGTGCTGATGCCCGTGATGTTCCATGCGCTCGCGACACGGTCGTACTGGGTGGCCGTCGCGGGCATGTGCATCTCGACGATTCCGTCGGCGATGTTCTATGGCGCGGTCGGCGGCGTGCTCGCGCGCGTGTTCCCGGCGAACATCCGCTACACGGGCCTGTCGCTCGCGTACCAGCTGAGCGCGCTCGTCGTCGGCGGCGGCACGCCCGTGCTCGCGCAGGCGATCCTCAATTCGACCGGCAGCATCGTCGGCGTCGCGGTCGCATCGGGGCTTTACGCGCTCGTGTCGCTCGTCTGCATGCTGGCGCTGCTGAATCGCACCGGATATCGCGCGGACGAACTGTCGACGGCCGAACGCAGCGACGCGGCCGAATGGGGCACCGAAGGCGGCAGCGCGGAACCGGTGGCCGACGGGAGCACGCAGCCGGGCGAGGGCGGCGCGTTGAAGCCGGCCGGCTGAGCCGCACGGCATACCGCCCCGCGCGAGGCCGGAACGTGCCGAACGCGCGTCCCTAATAGAAAACGGCACCGTGCGAAACACGGTGCCGTTTTTTCTGGCGCGTGTGGCCGGCAACTTGCGCCGGCCGCGCGTCAACGCGTCATCAGCCTTCCGTCGGCGGCACGTAGCCGGACGCCTGGTCCGCGCCGTCGCCGAAGAAGTACTTCTCGGTCTGCTTCATCAGGTACTGGCGCGCACGCGGGTCGGCCATGTTCAGGCGGTTTTCGTTGATCAGCATCGTCTGCTGCTTCAGCCAGCCTTGCCACGCTTCCTTCGAGACGCTCTCGTAAATGCGCTTGCCGAGTTCGCCCGGCAGCGGCGGGAAATCGAGGCCTTCGGCTTCCTTGCCGAGCTTCGCGCATTGGATCATTCGAGCCATCGTGTACTTCTCCTGTAATCGGTCTGGGGGAGGGCAGTCGTGCCTGCGCTCAGAGCTGTTTCATCAGCACGAGCGACTTGCGCTGCCAGTTATAGAGTTTGCGGCGGTCTTCCGGCAGGTCGTCGACGCTGACCTTGACGAAGCCGCGCTTGAGGAACCAGTGCTCGGTGCGCGTCGTGAGCACGAAGATATGCGTGAGGCCGCGCGCGCGGGCGCGCTGCTCGATGCGCTTGAGCAGGCGTTCGCCGTCGCCCGAACCCTGCGCTTCCGGCGCGACCGTCAGGCACGCCATCTCGCCGATCTTCTCCTGCTGGTACGGATACAGCGCCGCGCAGCCGAACAGCACGCCATCGTGCTCGATCACCGAGAAGTGGTCGATGTCGCGTTCGATCTGGTGGCGGCCGCGCCGCACCAGCGTGCCGTCCGACTCGAGCGGTTCGATCAGCGACAGGATGCCGCCGACGTCGTCCGGCGTCGCTTCGCGCAGGCTTTCGAGGTTCTCGTACGAGATCATCGTGCCGACGCCGTCGTGCAGGAACAGTTCGAGCAGCATGCTGCCGTCGAGCGATTGCGGGATCAGGTGCGCCCGGGTCACGCCGCCGCGGCACGCGCGGATCGAATGCTTCAGGAAGAATGCGTCGTCGCCCTGGACGTTGCCGGAATCGAGCAGCTCGGCCGCCGCGTCGAGCGACATTTCGCGGATCAGCTCGCCTTCGTCGTCGACGATGCCGGGGCCGTCGGTCAGGAACACGATCTTGTCGGCGCGCAGCGCGATCGCGGCGGCCGACGCCACGTCTTCCATCGACAGGTTGAACGCTTCGCCGGTCGGCGAGAAGCCGAGCGGCGACAGCAGCACGAGCTTGCGGCTCGCGAGCGAATGACGGATCGATTCGGCGTCGATCTTGCGCACGATGCCCGTATGCGCGAAATCGACCCCGTCGAGAATCCCCACCGGCCGAGCGGTCACGAAGTTGCCCGACACGACGCTGATGTGCGCGTGCGCCATCGGCGAGTTCGGCAGACCCTGGCTGATCGCGGCCTCGATGTCGAGACGCACTTCACCGGCCGCTTCCTTCGCGGATTCGAGCGCGCGCGCATCGGTGATGCGCAGGCCGTGCGAAAACTCGGATTCGACACCGTGCAGGCTCAACTGCTCCTCGACCTGCGGGCGCGAGCCGTGCACCAGCACGATCTGGATACCCATCGCCTGCAGCAGCGCGATGTCGGACACGAGCGCATTCAGCAGCCCCTGCTGCACCACTTCGCCGCCAAACCCCACGACGAACGTGCTGTTGCGGAACTTGTGGATATAGGGCGCGACGGAGCGCATCCAGTCGACGAACTGCGCGTGACTGGCGGCCGAGTCGTCGGCGGCCGGCGGCGTCGTGGCGCCGGTCTGGGCGGGGGGGAGGTCGGTTTGGGAATTCATGGGCGGGATTATAATGCGCCCCCATGTCGAATGTACCTAAAAGTCCCGCGCCGACGCGGGCCAAAGCGCCGTCGGCCCGGCACCCGGATGGTGCGGCCGATGCACGCCAGCAGCAGGGCCAGCCGCCGCGCCGGCCGCAGGAACAGCAGGCGGACAAGCCTGCGCATGCACCGCGCGGGCCGCGCGGCGACGAAA
>NZ_JAAGPB010000554.1:0-241 GCF_017104585.1 Burkholderia sp. Ac-20392 | reverse complement strand
TCAATCACTGACGTCATCGATAGATGAATCTCTTATCGTGCCAGACGTCTGACTATACAGTATCATGCGACGTAGTCATTGTATATTGATGTTATGTTGCTGCAATATGACTCTTACATTCTTGTTCGTATCTAATAACGTATATTCTATTAATAGTAGATGGTTGACACATTCTTTTTTTGTTTTTTTTTTAGTGTTATGTTAGTTATATTTTTTTTTTTTTTTTTTTTTTTAATGCTCC
>NZ_JAAGPB010000553.1:0-4986 GCF_017104585.1 Burkholderia sp. Ac-20392 | reverse complement strand
GATGCGCGCCGGCTCGACCGCGCAAAACGCGTGGTCATCGTCGAAAGCGCGATCAACGCGCTGTCGATCGACACCTGCGCGCTGCCCGGCACGGCCGCGCTGGCGCTGCGCGGCCTCGCAAACGTCGAGCGCATCGACTTCGCGTTCCTGCGCGGCAAGCAGGTCACGATCTGCCTGGACAACGACGAGCCGTTCGCCGAAGGCCACCCGCGCGTGGGGCAACGCCCCGGCCCGGAGGCCGCGTGGGCACTCCACGAACGGCTGACCGCGCTCGACATCAGCGCCGTGCTGGTCGACCAGTCGGACTGGCTGGCGGATCTGGCGGACGGCGACGCCGCGCGTGCGCCGATCAACGACGTGAACGATTACCTGCAGCTGCGCGGCCCGGCCGACCTGGCGCGCGCGCTCGACCAGCTCGAACCGTGGCTCGTCGCCGGCCTGCCCGGCGACGCATCGCGCCGCGGCCGGCCGCGCATCTTCCTGCCGGCGCACGATTTCGCGCAGTACTGGCGGTTTCGCGTGCGGCCCGACTTCACGAACTACATCACCAAGATGGACCGCAACGAGGAATCCGGCGTCGAGACGCCCGTGATGACCGACCTGTGCGGCTTCCGCATCGCCGGCATCAGCCGGGTGGCCGTCGCGAGCGCGACGTCGACGATGACGGGCGACGCCGACCAGGCGCCCACCGTCTACTTCGCCGTGTCGGTACAGGCGCCGCGCCACGGTGCGCAGCTGATCCGCCGCGTGATGCTCGACGACCAGCTGCACAACGTCGACCAGTGGAGCAAGTTCGGCCCGATCTGGGCGCCGGCGCCGTTCAAGCGGATGGTGAACATCCTCGAGCGCGGCGCCGACCTGGGCGCGCGCCGCGCCGCGAACTTCGTCGGGCTCGCGTGGCGCGACGGGCGGCTGATCGTCAACGAAGGCCCCGACTGCTACTTCACCGAAGCGGACAAGCAGTGCCCGTATCACAACCTGGCGTTCCCGGGCGGCCCGGTGAGCGACGCGCGCCGCGTGATCGCCGCCTACCAGACGACGTTCCGGCAGAACGCCGCGACGATCCCGCTCGTGTGGGCGCTCGGCGGCCACCTGAAGGCGCTGCTCGGCTTCTGGCCGCATCTGACGATCCAGGCGAACAAGGGCGCGGGCAAGTCGACGCTCATCAAGCGGCTCGAACGCTCGCTCGCTTTCACGATGTTCTCGGGACAGTCGCTGCAGACCGAATTCCGGCTGCTGACCAGCATCAGTCACACGAGCCACCCGGTGGGCTGGGAAGAACTGTCGGCGCGGCGGCAGGACGTGATCGACAAGGCGGTCGGGCTGCTGCAGGAGAACTACCAGTACACGGTGACGCGGCGCGGCACCGACATGACCGAATACCTGCTGTGCGCGCCGGTGATGCTCGCCGGCGAGGACGTGCCGGTGCGCAGCCTGCTCGGCAAGCTCGTGCGCACGACGCTGACCGGCAAGCGCGGGCCGCTGCTGCCCGACGACCTGCCGCGCTTCCCGGTCCGGCAATGGCTCGAGTTCCTGACCGGGCTCGACCGGCGCACCGCGCTCGACCAGTACGCGACGCTGCGCGACAAGGCGCTCGCCGGCTGCCGCGCGAGCGGCGAGGACGACGGCGCGCGGCGCATGGCCGGCAACTACGCGGCCATCGGGCTCGCGTGGCGCTACCTGTGCGAATTCGCCGGCATGGACCCGAGCGAAGGCGATTTCCCGCGCGACCTGATCGCCGAGATGAACGGTCACGTCGCCGAAACCAGTGCCGACCGCGAGCCGTGGGTCTGGATCATGGAAACGGTGCTGTCGGAAATCGACGGCGGCAATTACAAGCATCCGTACACCTTCGACACCGTCGACGGCGAATTCTGCCTGCTGCTGCGCACCGGGCATGTGATGGATCACCTCGCGCACACGAGCGCGCTGCGCGACAAGTGGAACGGCCTGCCGGTGAAGTCCGACCGCGTGTTCAAGGCGCAGCTCAAGCACGCGGGCGTCGTGGTCGGAGAGAAGGAGGTCGAGCGCCGCATCTACATGCGCCGCGTGCCGTACCTGACGCCGGTGTCGCTCGAGCGTCTGGCCGCATTCGGCCTGCACGTGTCGGTGCGCGAGGACCTGGCGACCGACGCGCTGCAAGGCGGCCGCGCATGAGCCGCGCCCTGTACGACCTGTCACTACGCAGCGGCGCCCGTCGGGGGCCGGCAGGCAGCGCACGCGAATCGTGGTTATCGCGGGTGCCGGCTCGCAAGTCCTTGATTCCTGAAGGAACTGCCGCCTTGCCTCGCGCCGGGTTCGCCACGTGTCATGCCGCTTTTGCCATGAGTCCGGTTGGCGCGCCGGCGGCAGTCCCTTCTTCTTTCTCTCTCTTCAACTCATTGAAGAAAAAGAAGAAAGAGAACCGGGAAGCCCTTGCGACCCACCGCCATCGCGCACCACGAGTCGGGGCCGCACTGCCATCGGTCGCCGGCGATGCGATGGTTTCGCGCCACGGGTTCCGCGCAGCCGCCACGCCTGAATGATGGCAACCGATGGCCAACAAAACGCTTGAACATCAATGTGTTATGCACTCTTCACACGCAAACCACCACTCCACGAGTTGCGCTGCGTGCCCGCCCGGCGCGCGGCCTGCCGACAGCGCGAATCCGGCCACCGTCGACCTGGCGGGCGCCGCGGCCCTGCTCGGCGCCCATCCCGAAACGGTGCGCCTGAAGGCCCGGGCCGGCGCGCTGCCCGGCCGCAAGGTCGGCAAGCGCTGGATCTTTTCCGTCGCCGCCCTGCAGCGCTACCTCGCCGGCGAATGGCTCCCGCCCGTCGCCCAGAACGATCAGCAAGAGGAAACCCGCCCATGTCGCTCTACAAACGCAAAACCAGCCCGAACTGGCAATACAAGCTGTACCCCCCTGGCGGCGGAACGCCGATACAGGGAAGCACTGGCACCCGCGACAAAGCCCAGGCCCAGGAATTCCACGACCGGCTGAAGGTCGACCTGTGGAACCAGGCGCGGCTCGGCACGAAGCCGCGTCATTCGTGGAACGACGCGGTCGTGCGCTACGTCGGCGAACGCGCGAGCCTCGCCAGCCTGGAAACGTCGAAGATTCACCTGCGCTGGCTCGACCGGCACCTGTCCGGCGTCGCGCTCGCCGACATCGACCGGAACCGCGTCGATGCGATCGCGCAGGCCAAGCGCCAGGAACCGCGCACGGTGCGCACCCGGCACGGCATCGTCGAGACCGACCGGGCCGTCAGCGACGGCACCGTGCGTCGCGTGATCGGCGTGCTGAAGTCGGTGTTGAATGCGGCGGTGGAATGGGAATGGCTGGAACGCGCGCCGGTCACGAAACGCGCGAAGATCGTCTCGAAACGCATCCGCTGGCTGACCGCGGCAGAAGCGGAGCGGCTGCTCGCCGAACTGCCCGCACATCTCGCCGACATGGCGCGCTTCAGTCTCGAGACCGGCCTGCGCCGCGCCAACGTGACGGGGCTGCGCTGGTCGCAAGTCGACCTTGCGCGGCGCGTCGCGTGGATCCACCCGGACCAGGCGAAGGCGCGCAAGGCGATCACGGTGCCGCTTTCGGATACCGCGATCGCGGTGCTGCACCGCCAGCGCGCGAACTCGCGGGCGCCGGAATGCGCGGACAGCGTGTTCACCTATCGCGGCAAGCCGGTCTACCAGACGGCAACGGCCGCATGGGCGAAGGCGCTGCAGCGTGCCGGCCTGAGCGACTTCCGCTGGCACGACCTGCGTCACACCTGGGCAAGCTGGCACGTGCAGCGCGGCACGCCGTTGCAGGTGCTCAAGGAGCTGGGCGGCTGGGAGACGATGGAAATGGTGCAGCGGTACGCGCACCTTTCGGCCGACCACCTCGCGCAGTGGGTCACGCCGCTGACGGCCGAGCCCGTGCCGGTGCCAGCTGCAATTCAGCTGCAACGAGACAATGCGACGAAGGGAGAAAACCGCTGAGAGCCTGACTAGACTTGGCGCGCCCGGCTGGGATCGAACCAGCAACCCCTGCCTTCGGAGGGCAGTACTCTATCCATTGAGCTACGGGCGCGTGAGACAGTGAAGCGACCCCAATATACAGGTCGCCCACCATTGGCAAGACGGCAAGGATACCCGGTTTCCCATGAAGCGTCCACCTTGCCCGACGAATCCGCGCGGGGCCGCGCCGCGTGCGGGTAAACACGCGCCATCGCACCGCTCGCCGTGATGTAAACGTTCCGTCTATAATCGACCGGGCTTCATTGGACTGCCATTTGCCGTTGCACCGCGCTCACAATTCCTAATCATGGAGACGAGGCAAGCATGAGCGAAGCACCCCACGAATCTCCGGTCAAAACTCCCGGGCAGCTGATTGCCGTCATCATCGCGTCGTTCGCGATTCCGATCATCCTGATCGTCCTGTTCGCCAACTACGCGAACCATGCGTTCCGTTACGGC
Source organism: Burkholderia sp. Ac-20392 (assembly GCF_017104585.1). Taxonomy (NCBI): domain Bacteria; kingdom Pseudomonadati; phylum Pseudomonadota; class Betaproteobacteria; order Burkholderiales; family Burkholderiaceae; genus Burkholderia; species Burkholderia sp. Ac-20392. Next base: position 542 of record NZ_JAAGPB010000553.1, on the reverse strand, counting down.
GCCGGCACGGACGCGCTATCCGACGAACAGGTTGCCGCACGTGTCGCCCCGCTCGCCCAGGTCGAAGTGAAGGACGCCAACGCGCCCCGCACGTACAAGACCGGCGAGGAAGTCTACAAGGCCGTCTGCGTGACCTGCCACGGCACGGGCGCCGCCGGCGCACCGAAGTTCGGCAACAAGGACGACTGGGCGCCGCGCATCTCGCAAGGCTTCGACACGCTGCTGAAGACGGCGCTGGCCGGCAAGGGCGCGATGCCGCCGCGCGGCGGCACGAGCCCCGACGACGTCAGCGACTATGAAATCGCCCGTGCGATCGTCTACATGGCGAACAACGACGGCGCGAACTTCCCCGAACCGGCCGCGCCGTCCGCCAACGCGGCGCAACCCGCCAGCGGCGCCGCAGCCGCGTCGGGCACAGCGGACGCCGCGAGCGCACAGATCGCCAGATCGGAAGAGCGGCGTGGAGGGAAAGAGGGGAGAGATAGGGTTAGAGCTCGGAGGGCGGCGGAATGATAGAAGACTAATATGTGTATCGACACATA
>NZ_JAAGPB010000552.1:0-4913 GCF_017104585.1 Burkholderia sp. Ac-20392 | reverse complement strand
GCCGAGCATCGGGTCGCGCAGGCGCGGCAGCACCCAGCTCATCGCATGGCCGCATGCAAGGCCAACCGCGATGCCGATCAGCGTGAGCGAGAAGAACAGCCCGGTGGCGCTCGCGGCCGTGATCGACACGGCGAGCGCGGCCGACACGGCCATCTGGTACAGCAGCAGGCCCGACGCATCGTTGACGAGACTTTCGCCTTCGAGCACCGCGACGAGCCGCGCGGGCAGCGGGTGGCGCTGCAGGATCGCTTTCGCGGCGACCGCGTCCGGCGGCGACACGATCGCGCCGAGCGTGAAGCAGGCGGCCCACGGCAGCGCCGGGTTCACGGCATGCACGGCGAGCGCGACCGCGACGGTCGTGAACACCACCGCGCCGAGCGCGAGCGATGCGATCGACGCAAGCTCCTGGCGGAATTCCTTCCACGCGGTGTAGAACCCGCTCGACATCAGCAGCGGCGGCAGCACGGCCGCGAGCAGCAGCGCCGGGTCCATGTCGGGCACGCGCTTGCCGGCGACCGCGACCACGCAGCCGCCGAGCAGCAGCACGACGGCTGGCGGAATCGAAATCCGCTCGGCGAGCCACGTGAGTGCGCCCGCCCCGCAGATCAACAACAGCAGGTAATGAAACAGCTCGACGTTGGTCATGCGTGGCCGGCGGCGAACGGTTGCGTCACGACGGCTTGCGGTCGTTCGGGGTGCCACCGGGCAGCGCGCCGAACATGTGCTGGCTGCATTGTGCATCGCGCCATGCGGTGTTCAGCCGGTGTCCGGAAAGCATCCGGCGCGCGACGGGCAGGATCTGTTCGCCGGCCAGCATGCCGAGCAGGCCGGTAAGCGCGATGATCGGCGGGGCCGGCGAGTTCACGCCGAGCGCGCCGTAGATGACGCCGGCGAGGATGCCGGCAAGCAGCGACAGGAAATACGGTTTCATGGCGGGCGTCCCGTGATGGCAGACGAGCGGCGCGGTGCACGCCGTCAAGGTCTTGAAAGCGTATCGGGTTTGCGTGAAGAAAAAAAGGGCGGGCAGCCCCGAACAGGCCTCGATTCAGGAATCGGATCGATTCCGTTTCTTGGGTGTTCGCGCCGCGCGTTTGCGGCTTAAATATTTGGGCCCGGATGAATGTCCGGCGCCGACGTACCTCTGGCTCCTCCCGCTTTCACGGTCGAGGCAGGCCCCCCTTTTTTCGTTCACAGGACACCTTGCGCCATGAGCAATCCGAAACTTGAAGTACTGACTCCGCAGAACAGCCAGCTGATCTTCATCGACCAGCAGCCGCAAATGGCGTTCGGCGTGCAGTCGATCGATCGCCAGACGCTGAAGAACAACGTCGTCGGGCTCGCGAAGGCGGCGAAGGCGTTCGACGTGCCGACCACGATCACGACGGTCGAGACCGAGGCCTTCTCCGGCCATACCTTCCCCGAGCTGCTCGACGTGTTCCCGAACCAGAAGACGCTCGAACGCACGTCGATGAACTCGTGGGACGACCAGAAGGTGCGCGACGCGCTCGCCGCGAACGGCCGCAAGAAGGTCGTCGTGTCGGGTCTCTGGACGGAAGTCTGCAATACGACGTTCGCGCTGTGCGCGATGCTCGAAGGCGACTACGAGATCTACATGGTGGCCGACGCATCGGGCGGCACGTCGCAGGCCGCGCACGACTTCGCGATGCAGCGGATGGTGCAGGCCGGTGTCGTGCCCGTCACGTGGCAGCAGGTCCTGCTCGAATGGCAGCGCGACTGGGCGCGCCGCGACAGCTACGACGCCGTGATGGCGATCGCGAAGGAGCACTCGGGTGCGTACGGGATGGGTGTCGACTACGCGTACACGATGGTTCACAAGGCCGCGCAACGCACCGCGACGCCGCACGAGTCGATCGCGGCGGTACCGGCGAAGTAACGGACCCCGGCCGCGATCGTGGCAACGGCCGGCCGCGGCGATCCGCTGGCGCCGGCCGTTGCGTGTTCAGGTTGCGGGCAGCGCCCACGGCGCGTGCGCGAAGTGCTCCGCGAGGAAGTCGAGCAGCACCGTCACGCGCGCGGCGCGCAGCATGCCGGGCGGCGTGACGAGGTTGACGTTGATGTCGGCGATCTTCCAGTCCGACATCACTTCCTCCAGCTCGCCGCTCTGCATCGCTTCCCACACCAGGAACTCGGGCTGCAGGGCGAGGCCGTGACCGGCGATGAGCGCGGGGACGATCACGTCCGCGTTGTTGGTGCGAATGCGGCCGTGCACGGATACGCCGACTTCGTCGCCCGATGCCGGTTGGCGGAAGCGCCAGTGCTCGGGCGTCGGCAGGTTCGTGTAGGTGAGGCACACGTGCTGTTCGATGTCGCGCGGGTGGGTGGGGCGGCCACGCCGGTCGAGGTACGCGGGCGACGCGACGAGCGGCCGGCGCACCGCGCAGAGCCGGCGCGAGCGCAGCGACGAATCGCTCAGCTCGGCGATGCGGATCGCGACGTCGAAGCCGCCGGACACGATGTCGACGATGTGATCGGTGAGCACGAGGTCGATGTCGACGCGCGGATAGCGTTCGAGAAACGCGGGCAGCACCGGCGACAGATGGCGCAGCCCGAACGACATCGGCGCATTCACGCGCACGAGGCCGTGCGGTTCGAGCGCCTGCGCGGACGCTTCGCTTTCGATCAGCTCGGCATCGGCGAGCAGGCGGATCGCGCGGTCGCGCAGCAGTTCGCCGGTCGGCGTGAGCGACAGCTTGCGCGACGTGCGGTACAGCAGCATCGCGCCGAGGCGTTTTTCGAGGCGCGCAATCGCCTTCGACACGGTCGGCTGCGAGACGCCGAGCAGGTCGGCGGCTTTCGCGAACGAACCGGTCTCCGCGACGCGCGCAAAGATGGCCCAGGCTTCGAGATCAGGAAGGTGTTGCATGGTCGGGATGAATGGCAGGGAAGCGGAACGGATGCAGCGCACCGCGAAAGCGGGCGTGCGATGCAGGTGATTCTAATCCGGCCGGGAGAAAAATCGTTATGGAATCTTATCTACTTTCGTTGGGCGCCGGCGTGTTGATCGGCGTCGTGTACAGCGTGATCAAGGTGCGTTCGCCGGCACCGCCGCTGATCGCGCTGGTCGGCCTGGCCGGCATGCTGATCGGCGCCCAGGCCATCGCGCCGGTCCGTCACTGGCTCGGCTTCTGACCGCATCGAGGACACTTCATGAGCGCAACCGCTACTCAACCCGATCTCATCCTGCACAACGGGCGCATCACGACGCTCGATCGTGCGAACCCCGTCGCCACCGCCGTGGCGATCAAGGACGGCCGCTTCGTCGCGGTCGGCGCCGACGCGGACATCGTGCCGCTCGCGGGCCGCGCGACGAAGGTCGTCGATCTCGATTGCCGCAGCGTGCTGCCGGGCCTGATCGACAACCACACGCACGTGATTCGCGGCGGCCTGAACTACAACCTCGAGCTGCGCTGGGATGGTGTGCGTTCGCTCGCGGTCGCGATGGAGATGCTGAAGCACCAGGTCGCGATCACGCCTGCGCCGCAATGGGTGCGCGTGGTTGGCGGCTTCACCGAACACCAGTTCGTGGAGAAGCGCCTGCCGACGATCGACGAACTCAATGCCGTCGCACCCGATACGCCGGTGTTCATCCTGCATCTGTACGACCGCGCGCTGCTGAATGCGGCCGCCCTGCGGGTGGTCGGCTACACGAAGGACACGCCGGAGCCGCCGGGCGGCACGATCCTGCGCGACGCAGCGGGCAACCCGACCGGGCTGCTGCTCGCGAACCCGAACGCGACGATCCTTTACGCGACGCTCGCGAAAGGCCCGAAGCTGCCGTTCGACTATCAGTACAACTCGACGCGCCACTTCATGCGCGAACTCAATCGTCTTGGCGTGACGGGCGTGATCGACGCAGGCGGCGGGTCGCAGAATTATCCCGACGATTACGAAGTGATCCGCAAGCTGCACGACGCGGGCGAGATGACGGTGCGGATCGCGTACAACCTGTTCACGCAGAAGCCGAACGCGGAGAAGGAAGACTTCGTGAACTGGACGAAGAGCGTCAAGTATCACGACGGCACCGACTACTTCCGCCACAACGGCGCGGGCGAGATGCTGGTGTTTTCGGCGGCCGATTTCGAGGATTTCCGCGTCGCGCGCCCGGACCTGCCGGCGCAGATGGAGGACGATCTCGAAGGCGTCGTGCGCGTGCTCGCGCAGAACCGCTGGCCGTGGCGCATGCATGCGACCTACGACGAAACGATCAGCCGTGCGCTCGACGTGTTCGAGAAGGTGAACCGCGATATTCCGCTCGACGGGCTGAACTGGTTCTTCGATCATGCGGAAACGGTCTCAGAGAAATCGATGGACCGGATCGCCGCGCTCGGCGGCGGCATTGCAGTGCAGCACCGGATGGCGTACCAGGGCGAGTACTTCGTCGAGCGCTATGGCGCGCAGGCCGCGGAGGCGACGCCGCCCGTCGCGAAGATGCTCGACAAGGGGATCAAGGTGTCGGCCGGCACCGACGCGACGCGCGTGGCGTCGTACAACCCGTGGGTGTCGCTCGCGTGGCTCGTGACGGGCAAGACGGTCGGCGGCCTGCGGATGTATCCGCAGCGCAACCTGCTCGATCGCGAGACCGCGCTGCGCATGTGGACCGAGTACGTGACGTGGTTCTCGAACGAAGAGGGGAAGAAAGGGCGCATCGCGGTCGGCCAGCTCGCCGACCTGATGGTCCCGGATCGCGATTTCTTCACGTGTGCGGAGGACGATATCGTCGATACGACTGCATTGCTGACGGTGGTCGGCGGCCGGATCGTGTGGGGCGCGGGGCCGTTCGCGTCGCACGATGCGCCGATTCCGCCCGCGATGCCCGACTGGTCGCCGGTGCGTGAGTACGGCGGCTACGGCGGCTGGGGCGCGACGCAGCGCAACGGCGCGCCGCTGCAACG
>NZ_JAAGPB010000051.1:0-30954 GCF_017104585.1 Burkholderia sp. Ac-20392 | reverse complement strand
GGCGGATGCGGGCCGTACGGCCGGCGTGCGCGAAAAGCGCGGGCCTGGCGCCGGGTGCGTCACGCCGTCCAGATCGACGAACATGCCGCGTGCCTGAGCGTGCGGATGGCTCGGCGCTTCGTCGAAGTCGAGTACCGGTGCGACACACACGTCGAGGTGGCCGAGCCGTTGCACCCATTCGTCGCGCGTGCGCTCGCCGAATTTCTCGGCGAACACCTGCTTGGCTTGCGGCCACTGCGCGCGATCCATCTGTGCCTGCAGCAGCGGGTGGTCCTGCAGATCGAGTTGTTCGAGCAGCAGCCGGTAGAACTTGCCTTCGATGGGGCCGACGCTCACGTACTTGCCGTCCGCGCAGGCGTAGACCTCGTAGAACGGTGCGCCCGTGTCGAGCAGGTTGGTGCCGCGTGCGTTGTCGAGCATGCCGGCCGCATGCAGGCCCATCGTCACCGTCATGATCGACGCGACACCGTCCACCATCGCGGCATCGACCACCTGGCCTTTGCCCGAGCCACGCGCTTCGAGGATGCCCGCGAGCAGCCCGAACGCGAGATACAGCGAGCCGCCTGCATAGTCGCCGAGCACGTTGAGCGGCGGCGTCGGCGCCTGCCCGGCGCGACCCATCGCATGCAGCGCGCCGGTGATCGAGATGTAGTTCAGGTCGTGCCCGGCCACCTGCGACAGCGGGCCGTCCTGCCCCCAGCCGGTCACGCGGCCGTAGACGAGGCGCGGGTTGCGCGCGAGGCACGGTTCGGGCCCGAGGCCGAGGCGTTCCATCACGCCGGGGCGAAACCCTTCGATCAGCGCGTCGGCGCTGGCGATCAGGTCGAGCACCAGGTCGACGGCGGCGGGATCCTTCAGGTCGACGCGAATCGACTTGCGGTTGCGCAGCCCGAGATCGAACTGCACGGGGCGCGGCGCGCCGAGGCCGGACGGCTCCTTGCGATCGATACGGATGACGGTGGCGCCCAGGTCGGCGAGGAACATCGCGGCCAGCGGCCCGGGGCCGATGCCCGCGATCTCGACGATCTTGATGCCGGCCAACGGGCCGGAACGGGAGGGGGCTGCGGGCATGATCAGATCACTCCCGCGTCGCGCAGTTGTTGCAGGCGCGCTTCCGGCAGCTTGAGCAGCTCCCGGTAGATCTCGTCGTTGGCGGCGCCGAGTGCCTGCGCGGGCTGGTCGAACTGCACGGGTGTCCCCGACAGCTTGATCGGCAGGCCCATGCCCATCGCGTTGACGCCGTCGAGGCCCGGGTGCTCGAGCCGCACCACGGCGCCGCGTTCCTGCAGCACCGGATCCTGGAGCACGTCGAGCGGCGAGCGCACCGGGGCGGCCGGCACGCCTCGCTTGACCTGCAGCTCGGCGATCACTTCGTCCGTGCTGTGGCGGCGCGTCCACTCCTCGATGATCGCGTTGATCTCGGCCGCATGCTTCATGCGCGGGCCGCGTGTCGCGTAGCGCGGATCGGCGGGGATCTCGGGCCGGCCCACGGCTTCCATCAGGTTCTGGAACCAGTCGGGCTGGAAGGCCACCATCGCCACGTAGCCGTCGCGCGTGCCGTACACGCCGAACGGCACCAGCCGATCCTGGAAGTTGCCCGAGCGTTTCGCATATCCGTGCTTCAGGAACACGTCGAAATGCTCCTCGGCCACGAGCGACGCGAGGCAGTCGAGCATCGATACCTGCACGCACTGGCCGACGCCCGTCCGGCCGCGGTGAATCAATGCGGCGAGGATGCCGTTGACCGCATACAGCGGCGCGATCAGGTCGGCGATCGGCAGGCCCGAGCGCGTCGGCGGGCCGTCGGCGAAGCCGGTCACGTCCATGATGCCGGACAGCGCCTGCACGATGATGTCCATGCCTTTCAGGTTCTGGTACGGGCTCGGTTCGCCGAACGCCTTGATCGACGCATAGACGATCTTCGGATTGACCTGGCGCACGCTTTCGTAGTCCACGCCGAGTCGTGTCGTGACGCCTTCGCTCGCGTTCTCGATGACGACGTCGGATTCCTTGACCAGCTCCATGAACAGCGCGCGGCCCTGCTCGGATTTCAGGTCGAGCGTGATGCTCTTCTTGTTGCGTGCACGGTTGAGGATGGTCAGCGACACTTCGTCGTCGCCCTTCACGCCGAAGTGGACGCCGTCCTTGCCGACGTACGGGGGATTGTTGCGCGCAATATCGCCGCCGCCGGGGGACTCGACACGGATGACTTCGGCGCCCATTCCACCCAGCAACAGCGATCCGTAGGGGCCGGCCAACGCCACGGTCAAATCGAGGACGCGAATGCCGTCCAGAGGTCTTGCAGCTGACATGCTTGTCTCCTGAATCTTGTGTGCGGGCGGTGCCTGGCCTGCATGGCCGGCACCGCCCGCGATCCGGCGATGCCCGGTGCGGGAACCGCCGGCGGATGGCCGCGCCTAGTAGGACTTCGGCAATCCGAGCTTGCGTTCAGCGATATTCGACAGAATGAGTTGCGGGGTGACAGGGGCAATGTAGCCGATCCACGCTTCCCGCATGAACCGCTCGACGTGGTACTCCTTCGCGTAGCCGAAGCCGCCGTGCGTGAGGATCGCGGTCTGGCACGCGTTCATGCAGGCCTCGGATGCCAGCAGCTTTGCGGCGTTCGCCTCGGAGCCGCAGGACAGCCCTTTGTCGTAGAGTTCGGCGGCGGCCAGCATCATGTGATTGGCCGCTTCCAGCTCGGCCCAGTTGCGGGCCAGCGGATGCTGGACGCCCTGGTTCTGGCCGATCGGGCGGCCGAACACGACACGATCCTTTGCATATTGCGTTGCGAGCTTGAGTACGGCGCGGCCCATGCCGATCTGCTCGGCGCCGACGAACACGCGTTCGGCGTTCATCCCGTGGAAGATGTAGCTCAGCCCCTTGCCTTCCTCGCCGATCAGCTCGTCCTTCGATACCGGCAGGTCGTCGATGAAGAGTTCGTTCGTATCGACTGCGGCACGGCCGAGCTTGTCGATCTCGCGGATGTCGACATATTTGCGGTCGAGCTTCGTGTAGAACAGGCTCAACCCTTCGCTGTGCTTCTTCACCTGCTCGATCGGCGTGGTGCGCGCGAGGATCAGCATGTGGTCGGCCACTTGCGCGGTCGAGATGAAGACTTTCTTGCCGGAGAGCAGGTAGTTGCCGTCGGGCTGCTTCTTCGCGACGACCTTCAGCTTCGTGGTGTCGAGGCCGGTGTCCGGCTCGGTCACCGCGAAGCACGCCTTGTGCTCGCCGCGCGTGAACGGCGGCAGCCACGCCTTCTTCTGTGCGTCGGTGCCGAAATGCACGACCGGCTGCAGGCCGAAGATGTTCATGTGGATGGTGGACGCCGCGGCCTGGCCGCCGCATTCGGCTGCCGTACGCAGAAAGAGGGCGGCTTCGGTTACACCCAGGTTGGCGCCGCCAAATTCCTCCGGCATGCAGATGCCGAGCCAGCCGCCGCTCGCGACCGCGTCGAAGAACTCGTGCGGAAATTCGTGGTGCTTGTCCTTGTTGCGCCAGTATTCGAGCGGAAACTTTGCGCAGATCTTCTGCGCAGCGTCGATGATCGCCTGCTGGTCGGCACTGAGTTGGTAGTTCATGATCGGTTCTCCCGCTGGGGCGCCATCACGCGTTGCCGGCCGGGCGCAGCATCATCAGGCCCGTACGCACCGCCGTGCACACGATCTCGTCGCGCTGGTTTTTCGCCACGTGCTTGAACGTGACGATGCCCGAATCGTTGCGGCTCTTCGACACCCGCGTTTCCAGGATTTCGGTCTCGACGCGAATCGTGTCGCCGTGAAACGTCGGCTTCGGAAACGCGATCTCGCCGAAGCCGAGATTGCCGAGCGTCGTGCCGAGCGTGGTTTCGTACACGGTGATGCCGGCCACCAGCGCGAGCAGGAACATGCTGTTCACGAGGCGCTGGCCGTACATCGTGTTCTTGCTGTATTCGGCGTCGATGTGCAGCGGCGCGCAGTTGTAGGTCATCGCCGAGAACAGCACGTTGTCGGTTTCGGTCACGGTGCGGCGGATCGCATGCTCGATCACCATACCGGGCTTGAATTCTTCGAAGTAAAGGCCTGCCATTTTTTCTGTCTCCTTGGGTGTTCGGTTACGCGATCAGCGATTGAACGACTGCGCGAGTTCGATGATTTCGTGCGCCGTCTTCGCGTGGGCGATGTCGATGTGCTCGCCGTCGTAGATGCACGATGCGCGCCCTTCGGCCTGGGCCTTGTCCAGCGCGTCGATCATGCCCTGGTAGAACGCCACTTCCTCTTCGGTCGGGCTGTAGGTGCGGTTGACGATCTCGACGTTCGACGGGTGCAGCACCAGCTCGCCGCTCATGCCGAGCTGGCGGTCGTTCGCGGACGACACCTTGAGCCCTTCGAGGTCATGCACCTGCTGCCACACACCGCCGATCGGCAGCTTGCCGGCGGCGCGTGCGGCCATCACGATGCGCGATTTCAGGTACTGGGTTTCGCGGCCTTCGAGCGACCACACGGTCTTCAGTGCGCGGGCCACGTCGGCATTCTTCGCGGTGGCGCCGACGATCGCCGGCACGCGCTCGTGCTGTGCGATGTCGTACGCGAGTTCCAGCGAACGCGCGGTTTCCAGCAGCGGGATCACCTTGGTATGGCCGACCGGGACGCCCGCGCGGTACTCGGCTTCGGCCAGCATCGACGACACCGTGTGAATGTCTTCCGGGCCGCAGGGCTTCGATATCACGATGCCTTCGACCACCGGGTTCACGATCGCGAGGATGTCGTCGAAGTCGTACAGGTGCGCGCTGCGGTTGATGCGCACCCAGATGCGCTGCTTCTGCTCGGCCAGCCACGCGAGCTTCGACCGGACGATTTCGCGCGCCTCGACTTTCTGGGCGGGCGGCACGCTGTCTTCGAGATCGAGGATCAGCGCATCGGCTTGCGATTGAATGGACTTCTCGATCCAGGTCGGCTTGTTGCCTGGAACGAAGAGGAAGGAACGGATGGGTTTCATCTGCGTCGTCATGATGGTTTCGGCCTGTTGATGGGGTCGCCTGATTCATCGTTAGGCATCAACCTAACAACTGGTAGTTAGTTTGGCGCTCAAATCGCGAGACCGTCATTGGGGTTTATACGGAGATGCTGTGCAGAGGCAGGCAGCGCGTGGCGCGAGCCGGGGGCGGGAGGCCGGCCGCGTGCAGGTGGGCAGCTTGGGGCCGAAGGGGAGGCGAGCGCATTGCGGCAGCGGCCGTATGCCGGCGTAGTGTGTGTCGTGACGCCGATCCGCAAGCACCACGGTATCAATGCACCAATGCATGCGGCCGGCTTGCCCAGGGGAGGCAAGCCGGCCGTCGTTCACGTTGCACGATGCGGCCGCGGTGGCGCCGTGCCGTGCGGAGGCACGCGTTACAGCTTGCCGTTGAAGAACGGCGCGAGCACGGAAACGGCTTCGTCGACGTACTGCGGCACGCCGTACAGCGACATGTGGTTCGCGCCTTCGACCACATGAAGGTGCTTGTCGGCGCTGGCCGCGCGGGCGAGCGGGTCGTCGCTCATCCATTTGCTGCCCGCGACGCTGCCGGCCACGATCTGCAGCGGTTGCGTGAGGAACGCTTCAGCCTTGTAGTACGCGTCGTACGTGATGATCTGGTTGAGGCTGCGGGCGGTCATGAAGCCGGGTGCGTTCGGATGCGCGCAGCGCGGCGTATGGTAGTACTCCCATGCTTCTTCCAGTTCCTTGTTCGGCGCGTCTTCCTTGCGCATCGGCGCGAGCGGCAGCGTGGCGAGCGGCGCGCCGGATGCAGCCGGAACATCAAGTTTCGCGTGATCGGATGAAATCGATCATGCCCTGTTAGCGAGTGGGATTCCGTTGATCGAGATGGGCGCTCAACGTCGCCTGAGCGCGTACTCGCGCCTGGGAGTTGGTCCGGGCATCCAGAAGCATGATCACGGTGGTGACCGCGAAAATCACCAGGCTGAAAGTCACGACGATACCGGCCAGCCACGGTGCGGGGAGATCGGAGACGGTCGCCGTCGAGTAGGCGCCTTGTTCGAAACGGGCCGCTGCCATACCGCAATAGTGCATCCCGCACACGGCAACGCCCATGACGATTGCCGAACCGATCTGGCGTGTTCTGCCGAATGTGCTCGGCCGGCGCAGGTCGAAGGCCAGCAACAAGGCGGCGCCACTGGCCAGGATCGCGATGATGACGGACAGCGCGACCAGCCAGGGCTGGTATCGAATGCCGGAGCAGATGCTCATTGCCTGCATGCCGAGATAGTGCATGCCGGCGACGCCCAGTCCCATGACGATTGCGCTGACAATGAGTAGCGGCCAGTGCAGACTGAAGCGGGAAAGTGGTACAAAGCCGACCGCCGATGCAGCAATTGCAATGAACAAGGAAGCGATGGTGGTGGGAATGTCGTATCCGACCGCGACAGGCAGGTGAAATGCCAGCATGGCGACGAAATGCATCGACCAGATACCGAGCCCCATGATGCAACCGCCGAAAGCGATCCAAGGCCAGATCGAACGATTTCCGACGAGATTCAGGCGATCGGAGATATTGAGTGCCGCAAACGATGCGAGGATCGAAAGCAGGCAGGAAAGTACGACGAGCGTAGGGTCGTAGGTGCCGGACATGATCGTTATTCTCGGTTATAGGCTTTTTGGTCGTTTTTGAAGGCGCCATTCCTTTGCGAGCGCGCCATCCCCTCGTGTGTCCCGCAAATATACCGAAACCCGGAATCGAATCAAGGGCGCCTCGGCCAGTTTAGGGGGGGCGTCGACGTTGCGCACGCCCTCGAACCGTGCAGTGTTTTCGATCGCGAGCGGACGGTGTCGGATGTACAGTGAACGCGTGAGGGCGCACGGAGGTAGTCCGGCTGGCCGACGTCCGCGCCAACCCGATCGCGACGCCGCGATCTGCGATAATGGCGCCCGCCTTGGCGGACGGCAGCGTACGATCGCGTTGCCGCCCGCCGCGAATTCGTATCAGGAGAATCCCGTGCGCGACATCATCGACGGTTTCCTGCGCTTTCAGCGCGAGGTCTACCCGCAACGTGTCGAGCTGTTCAAGCAGCTCGCGACCACCCAAAATCCCAAGGCGCTGTTCGTGACCTGCTCGGACAGCCGCGTGGTGCCGGAACTGCTGACGCAGCGTGAGCCGGGCGAACTGTTCGTGATTCGCAACGCGGGCAACATCGTTCCGTCGTACGGACCGGAACCGGGGGGCGTGTCGGCCACGGTCGAGTATGCGGTCGCCGTGCTCGGCGTGCGGGATATCGTCATTTGCGGGCACTCGGATTGCGGCGCGATGGGCGCGATCTCACGGTGCACGTGCCTGGACCATATGCCGGCCGTTGCGAACTGGTTGCGCCATTCCGACGCCGCGAAGGCCATCAATGCCGCGCATCAGTTCGACTCCCCTCGGGCGAAGCTCGACGGCCTGGTGCGCGAGAACGTGATCGCGCAGCTCGCCAACCTGCGCACGCATCCGTCGGTCGCCCTCGCGCTCGAGCAGGGACGAATGAATCTGCACGGTTGGGTCTACGACATCGAGATGGGGCGCATCGACGCACTCGACGGGGCGACGCGCCATTTCGTCCCGTTGAGCGAGTCGCCGGCCACGGTGGCGGTCAAGTCGTACTGAGCGCCGAGACCTTGTTCCGGCCGGGCGCGTTGGCGTTGTATAGCGCTTCGTCAGCCGCTTTGATGATCGCGCCCGCTTCCATGTCCTGATCCGACGGCCAGCTCACCGCTTTTCGACGCTCGGCCGCGAAGCGGATGACTGCGCCGAAGTCGCCGCGGGTGTGAATTGACTGGAGCCACAGCGAGTGCGGCTGCGGAACCCGGTGCGCCCGCTCGGCGTCGAGTTCGCCCTCGGCTTGCAGCGCTGCAAGCAGGACGCAGCCGGTCGCATTCACCCTGCCGAGTCGGACAATCGAAAGCACCGCCCCGTCGGCCCCTCACCAACGCATCGCGCCGCAAGCCGCCACGCACCAGCCGGATCATGTTGCTCCAGCGGGTTCGCAGCGCCTTGCGGCGCGTCCGCATCTCGATCGACCTGATCGTGCGGTATTAGAACCGGTGTCGAATGGCGACGCGCAGCGCCGTCTGGTGATTGGACGTCGACGGCGTCAACTGGTTGATCGATGCGACGGCGATATGGCCGGTCGAATCCCTCCCGCTGGCGCGCTGATACGTGCCGACGAAGTACACGTCGGTTCGCTTCGACAGGAAGTAGTCGGCGCCGAACGATGCCTGGTTGTAGTGCGCGCCGCTCTGGCCATCGGCCCCGCTGTTCTTCGTGTAGACATACGCGGCGCCGACGAGGAAGGCCGGCGTGATCTGATACTTCACGTTCAGCTCGGCGTTGTTGAATTTCGCCGTGCCGGCGATGCCGCCTGCCGGTACGGGGCCCGTCGTCGTATCGCCGAGGCCGCGGAACTGCGTGTTCGAATAGGTCGCGCCCACGGTGAATGCACCGATCGTGTACGCGGCGCCCGTGCCGATGACCTGCAGCGTATGCGCCGACGCATAGCCCGAAATCACCGGCGATGCACCGAAGTTCGAGCCGGGCACTTCGTTGACGGTCGCGGCGACGGTGCCGCCCGAACCGTAGAACGACGTATTCGGATTCCGCACATTGAGGTAGCCCGCGGCCAGCGCGAGCGGGCCGTTCGTGTAGCTGGCGCCGGCCGACCAGATCTGGTTGCGGCCGGTGCGCCCCGGCACGCCGCCCAGCGAGTAGAGGGCGGTTGCGGTCAAGCCGTGAAAGACGGGGCTGGTGTACTTGATCGCGTTGTTGACGCGGTTCGTGTTGTTGAAGTTGTCGTTGTCGGACGGATGAGCGGCGAGGTAGCCGCCCCATTGATCGCCTGCTTCGAACAGGCCGAGGGAGTCGACGACGGAATCGTACTGGCGCCCGAGCGTCATCGTGCCGTAAGGGCTGGACAGGCCGACATAGACTTGCCGCCCGAACCCGAGCCCACCCTGGCCGAGTTTGCCGGTATTGACGTCGAAGCCGTTTTCCATCACGGCGACCACACCATAGCCCGCGCCGAGGTCCTCCTTGATGCGCAGCCCCCAGCGGCTGCCGTTCAGCACGCCGCTCGCCATCGCGTACTGGTGGTTGCCCGACGCATTGCTGACGTAGTTGATCCCTTCGTCAAGAATGCCGTAGAGCTGCACGGTGCTTTGCGCATGCGCTGTCCCGCTGACGAACCCGGCTGCTGCGCAAAGCGCAATCGTCTTTCTCATTGAACGTCTCCAAAGTTTCTTCTGAATTCATGTTGTATGGCGCTGCGATTTTTCGTCTGACATTTGATCAGTACAACAGATCAATGGCGTCGGATCGACGACCAGTTGAAACGCTCATCCTGATCAGTTCAACCGAATCCGGAACCTCATGTCATCGCAGCGTTGATTGATTAGATTCGGGGCGAATGTCGCCGGTCAACCGCTTGGGCCGAGAGATTCCGTGCATTGAAAACGACGGTGTCGCGGGCCCCGCAATCAGCGTGGAGACCCTTAAGGGTAAAGCCGCATCAGGGCAGTGCGATGGGAGAAGTGCGCAGCGCGGAGGCTGGCAGAGACATGCGCATCGGCGCATTCGCGGTCGGCCCTTTCATGGTTGTTCATGGGCCTGTCGCGCGTGAAGCAAGGCTGATTCGTGTTCCGTTCAGCAGGCAGATCGCGGCCGATTACTGGATGCGCTTGCGCTTCCGGGCAGCGCCTGCATGTCCGATGTCGTCGGCTTCGACATTGGCCTTCGCGATGCGCATCGCCTGATCGAACTGCGTGCCGGTTGCAACATGACGGTGATCGACACTGATCAGCCAGCCGCGACCGCTGTGGCACCAGCGGATCCGCCGATCATCCAGCAGCTCGGCAAACCATCGCCACAGCGCCGCGTCTTCCGCGTTGGCGCTGTCGCGTGCCGCCTCGCGTGCAACCCGCATGTTCGATGCGCAGTTTTCCGGGCGCCGCTTCTGCGCGGTGTCCGTCCTGCAATCGGCCACGCCGGCCTTGACGTTCGCGTCTGCGAGACGTTCGATCGCGAGCGATACCTTCATTCTGCGTCTCCTTTCCATTCGACCACTCACCGTCAGCCACGCGAAAAAAACCGGGGCACTCGGGGAGAACCCACAGTGTCGGTTCGACCGTCGTGACGTCAAGACTGCCTGCCCGACGATTCCGTACTTCGAAAGGCGCGTGAAGCCAGTGGAACGCGTCGCGCGTGCCGGATCGTGATGCGCCGACGCGCGCGCCGCACGTGGCCGTTCCGACGTACGGAACAACGCCCGCGCGTGGATTGACGCGTTCAGCGGCCGCGCACACGATGGACAGCGACACCGATCGGGTTTCGCGATGTCGTCGGCTGCGTTCAAGGAGGTTCCGGACGCGGGCCAATCGATGCGTCCGGAACGATCGCCACGCCGCCCGGCGAGCCCAACATGGAAAGGGAAGCATCATGTCCGAAAGCAGTCAGCACGCGTCCGACTACGCGTCGTATTCAAGCCTGGCGTTCGACCGCCCCGCGAAAGGCGTCTTGCGCATCACGCTCAACCGGCCGGAGCGGCTCAACGCGCTCGATGCGCGCGGCCATGACGAACTCGCGCGCGTATGGCGGGAAGTCGACGAGGATCCGAGCGTCTCCGCCGTGATCCTGTGCGGCGCGGGCAAGGCATTTTCCGCCGGCGGCGACTTCGACATGGTCGAGGAAATGATCGACTCGTTCGACGCACGCGTGCGCGTGTGGCGCGAATCGAAGGACCTCGTCTACAACATCATCAACTGCTCGAAGCCGATCGTATCGGCGATCCACGGCTCGGCCGTCGGCGCCGGCCTGGTGGCGGCGCTCCTCGCGGACATCTCGGTGGCCGGCCGGACCGCACGCCTGGTTGACGGCCACACGCGGCTCGGCGTCGCCGCCGGCGATCATGCGGCGATCATCTGGCCGCTGCTGTGCGGGATGGCGAAGGCGAAGTACCACCTGATGCTGTGCGAGCCCGTGAACGGCGAGAAGGCCGAGCAGATCGGCCTCGTCTCCGTCGCGGTGGACGACGCGGAGGTGCAGGAAACCGCGCTGTCGATCGCCGTGCGGCTCGCGAACGGCGCGCCGTCGGCGACGCGCTGGACCAAGTACGCGCTGAACAACTGGCTGCGCCAGGCCGGGCCGACGTTCGACGCGTCGCTCGCACTGGAGATGTTCGGTTTCGGCGGGGCCGAAGTGCGCGAAGGCGTGAAATCGTTCCGCGAGAAGCGCGCGCCCGAGTTTCCCGTGACTACGCCGGTGTCGCCGGATCGATCTGCATGAACGACCTCGCACAGGAGATTCCGGGCCGCGCGAGCGCTGCCGCCGCGTCCGGCGGCAGCGTGGATCTTGCCGCGATCATTCGTCCCGGCGATACGGTGATGTGGGGCCAGTCGCACGCCGAACCCGTGACGCTGATGCGCGCACTCGTCGCACAGCGCGAGCGCCTGAAGCGGATCCGGATCTTCCTCGGGATCGGTCTCTCCGACGTGCTCGCGCCCGAGCATGCCGATGCGTTCGACTTTCTCGCCTACTGCGGCAGCGGATCGAATCGTGCGCTCGCCCGTGCCGGGGTGCTCGACATTCTTCCGGCGCACTATTCGCAACTGCCGGAACTGATCCGCGACGGCCGGCTGCGGATCGACGTCGTGATGCTGCAGGTGTCGCCGCCGGACGAACAGGGCCGCTACAGCCTCGGGCTGGCGCGCGAATACCTGGTCGAAGCGGTGAAGCATGCGCGCGCGATCGTCGCGGAAGTGCATCCCGACGTGCCGTGGACCTACGGCAGCCCGACGCTCGGCGCGGCCGACATCGACCTGCTGGTTGAATCGGATGCATCGTTTCCCGAAGCCGCGGCCACTGCGCCGGGGCCGGTCGAACTGGCGATCGGACGGCACGTCGCGTCGCTCGTCGAAGATGGCGCGACGTTGCAGACGGGCATCGGTTCGATTCCTGACGCGGTGATGGCGGCCTTGCACGACAAGCGCGATCTCGGCGTGCATACCGGCAGCATCGGGGACGGCGTCGCGGCGTTGTGCGAAGCCGGTGTCGTGACGAATGCACGCAAGACGATCGATGCGGGGATTACCGTCGGTGGCGTGATCATCGGCTCCGAGCGGGTGCGGCGCTTCGCGCACCGCAACCCCGCGCTCGAACTGCGCGGCACCGAGTACACGCACAATCCGCACGTGCTGCGCCGGATCGACCGCTTCGTCGCGATCAATTCGGCGGTGGAGGTCGACCTGACGGGGCAGATCAACGCCGAGGCGATCGGCGGCACGTATGTCGGCGCGGTGGGCGGCGTGGCGGACTTCCTGCGTGCGGCGCAGGCCAGCCGGGGCGGTGTGCCGGTCGTCGCGATGCCGTCGACTGCCGGCCGGCACAGCCGCATCGTGCCGCGCGTGTCGGGGCCCGTCACGATACCGCGAAGCGATGCATGCGTGATCGTTACCGAATACGGGATCGCCGATTTGCGCGGTCTGTCGCTCGCGCAGCGCATTCCGAGGATGATTGCTGTTGCACATCCGGATCATCGCGAGCAGCTGGAGCGCTCGCTTCATGCAGGCGGGTGAGCGGGCGGCGCAGGTCCGCCTCGCAATCGTGCGGAAGCTGGCGGCGAATGCAGGGGTGAAACCCGCGACGAAGGCTCGGCACGGTTCAGGCTGACGCCGCGCCGCCGTTGCATGAATGCGCACCGGCAGCGGGTGTACGATCGGGACTTCGATATCGGACGCCGGCGAAGCGTGGTATGGCGGGATCGGGGAGAACGTGCCCGTACGCATCGCTTCATGACGTCCGACCGCGTCATGAAGCGATGCATGCGAGGAGACATGAGTACATTCAACCGATTGCACCTGATTCGGCAGGTCGATTTGTTCACGCTTAAATTGTTCCTGTCGGCAGTCGAGGAGCAACAGATCGGCCTTGCTGCGATTCGCGAGAATATCGCGGCGTCCACGGCGACCAAGCGTATCCAGGATCTCGAGGACATCGCCGGCGTCAGGCTTCTCGAGCGCGGCCCGAAGGGGGTATTACCGAGTCCGGCGGGCGAAGTCCTCCTGCGCTATATCCGGAAGATCTTCGACGAGCTGGACGACATGCGGTCCGAGATCGCCTCCTTTACCGACGGTATGCAAGGCGAGCTGACCGTCGCGTCGGCACGGTCGATCATCGTGCCGTTCTTGGCGCGTGAAGTCGGCGAGTTCAGCCGCGAGTATCCACTGGTGGACCTCTTGATCCAGGAATTCGAGAATGCCGAGATCGTGCAGGCGGTCGTCCGCGGCGAAGCCGACATCGGTGTGTTCGCCGCGGCGCACGAGCTCGACCTGGGTGGCGTCGATATCACGCCGTACCGTGAGGACCGGTTGATCGCCGTCGTACCGAAGGGGCATCGTCTTGACGGGCGCGCGACCGTGACCTTCAAGGATCTTCTGCCGGAAAACGTCATTGCCGTGACGGCGATGGTCGGTGCGATACGCACGGCCGCACGGCGCCTCGGGGAAGAATTCAAGCCGCGCTACAACGTCCGGAGTGCAGGGGTCGCGGTCAGCCTCGTGCAAGCCGGACTGGGCGTCACCATTCAACCGGAGTGCCTGGTCAGCCATGAGCTGTTCAGCCGGGTTGCGGTCGTGGAGCTGGCCGAACCATGGGCCGTCCGACGCATTCACATCGCGACCGCGCGCGGGCGCGAACCGAATCCGATCGTGCGCGCACTAGTCAAGCAACTGCTCGACCGGCCACGCGACTGAAAGGCGGGCCGACGGCGGACACGACACGCCGCCGCATTGAGGCCACGATGTTTTCAATCACGCCTGCGGCGCGACGGATGCGCCGGTGATGCCATGCCGCCGCAGCGAATCCGCGACGAAGCCCGACGCCTTCATTTCCTCGACGAACGCATTCAGCGTGGCCGCAGCCGCTTCACCGCGACTCTTCGGCACCCCCATGGCCTGCCGGATCACCATGAACCGCTCGTCGAGCAGGCGCAGGCCGGACGTTTTCGCCGCGTCGCTCTCGAGCTGCTGCTTCACGCCGGCCGCCACTTCCAGTTGCTGTTCGATGAAGGTCTGCACGACGGCTTGCGACGTCGGCGCACGCACGATCTGCGCGGCCTTCAGTTCGCGCGTGAGGAACAGGTCGTAGGCGCTGCCCTTGCCGACGGTCACGCGGTTGCCCGGCTGGTCGACGTCCGCGTTCGTGCGGATCGGCGACGCGTCGCGCACGAGATAGAACCCCTCGATCAGCACGTACGGCGCCGTGAACGCGACCGTTTCGCCGCGCAGCGGATCGACCGCGAAGAAGCCGAAATCGGCACGCTCGTCGGTCAGCGCCTGCACCGATTTGCCGGCGGCGTCGAACACCACGAGCTCCAGCTCGGCCGACAGGCGTTCGGCGAACGCGCGCGCCAGGTCGATCGACACGCCGAACGGTTCGCCGGTTGCCGGGTCGCGGTTCGCGAGGATCGGGTTGCCGAGGTTGATCGACGCGCGCAGCTTGCCGGTCGGCGTGAACGCGGAGAGGACGGAAGGGGCGAGAGGCATGGGAGGCTCGTTGCGGTCGTAGGGTTCGGGGCGCGTCGATGCGCGACTGATCGTCGGCATCGAGCTTATCACCTGGCTTTCGTCATGGCGGAGCGTCGAGCGGCGCAAGCTTGCCTTCGTTGCCAACCGGGAGGCGCGATTTATGTGCGTTTCCGTCATCTCGTGGCCCGAGCGTGATAGACGGGCAACGGGGCTGGGCGGCTGCGAGAGGCGATTTGATGCGGGAAAAGGGGTTTGATTGGCTTGCTGCGCGCCAGCGGCTGTGCCGGGTGGCCGAGTCGTCGCTCACCGTCGGCGCCCTCCAGCCAGCACCAGTGGGCCTTGATTCGCCCGGCAACCGCTAGAATTGCGGTTTTAGTCCGGAATACGTCCATGTCTTTTGCCTCGCTTGGCCTGATCGATCCCTTGCTGCGTAACCTGCAGGACCTCAATTACCAGGCCCCTACACCGGTTCAGGCCAAGGCGATTCCTGCCGTGCTCGGCGGCAAGGACGTGATGGCGGGCGCCCAGACCGGCACGGGCAAGACGGCGGGTTTTGCGCTGCCGCTGTTGCAGCGGCTGGTGCAACACGGCCCGGCGGTGTCCAGCAACCGCGCACGTGTTCTGGTGCTGGTGCCCACGCGTGAACTGGCTGAACAGGTGCTGCAAAGCTTTGTCGCTTACGGCAAGGGCCTCGATTTGCGATTTCTGGCTGCTTACGGCGGCGTGAGTATCAACCCGCAGATGATGAAGCTGCGCAAGGGCGTAGATGTGCTCGTCGCCACGCCGGGCCGTTTGCTGGATCTCAACCGCCAGAATGCGGTGCAGTTCGATCAGGTGCAAACGCTGGTGCTGGACGAAGCCGACCGCATGCTGGATCTCGGCTTTGCGCGCGAGCTCAACGCCGTCTTTGCCGCGCTGCCCGCGCAGCGCCAGACCTTGCTGTTCTCCGCCACGTTTTCCGACGATATCCGCGCGATGGCGGCGACCATTCTGCGCGGTCCGGTCAACATCAGCGTCAGCCCTCCCAATGCCACGGCCAGCAAGATCAAGCAGTGGGTCGTGACGGTGGACAAGCGGAACAAGCCCGACCTGTTCATGCACCTCGTGGCCGAGAACAAGTGGGAGCATGCGCTGGTATTCGTCAAGACGCGCAATGGCGTGGATTACCTGGCGGCGATGCTGGACGAAGCGGGCTATGCAGTCGACACCATCCACGGCGACAAGCCGCAACCGGCGCGCCTGCGTGCGCTGGAGCGCTTCAAGACGGGTGAAGTCCAGATGCTGGTGGCCACCGATGTGGCGGCGCGCGGGCTGGATATCGACGACCTGCCGCTGGTGATCAACGTGGACCTGCCGATCGTGGCGCAAGACTATGTGCACCGTATTGGCCGTACCGGCCGCGCGGGCGCCAGCGGTGTGGCGGTGTCCCTGGTGTGTGCGGACGAAGCGCCGCAACTGGCCGCGATCGAAGCGTTGATCAAGCAGACGCTGCGACGTGAAGAGGAGCCGGGTTTCGAGGCCGAACACCGCGTGCCGGAAACCAGCGCGACGGGCGAGATCATCAAGAAACCCAAAAAGCCCAAGAAGCCGAAAGTGCCGCACGCTTCGTCGGCTGCCATGCCGGTGCCGGGTAAAAAGCCGCGTCCGCAGAATGGCGAAAACAAGCGGAAGCCTGCGGCGGCGCCCGCGAAACCGGCTGGTAACGGGCCGGACTACACCATTGGCAGTCCGTTCAGCGTGCAGAAGCCGCGTGGTAAATCCGCCGCCAAGCCAGCGGCAGGAGCGCGCAAGCCTGCTGGCAAACCTGCTGGTGGGCGAGGGAAGCGTCCGTCCTGATTCGTGGCAATGTGTCACGCCAGCCATTGAGTACGGCAGGCGGTTTGGAGGCCGTAGGCAGACTCGAGGGTGTTGCTTCGACGGGTTGAATCTGCAGTTGAAAGCGGAGGCTCGGGAAGGTCCGCGTGGACAAGAGCCCGCTGCGGATTCCAGGGCGGCGGCCAGGGTTAGCGCGGCCAAGGTAGATCGAGCGGCTGGACGGATTGCCGGGAAATCGGTTCGACTGTTTGCTGCGGCAACAACGGGCGCGGGCATCGCCGGCGACGAGCAGGATCTGGATCTGGACCTGCAATCCGCCTCAACAGCCTTGCGGAAATCCAGTCCTGTTATTGGTGCGGCCTTACTGCCATTCACCGGGATGACAGATCACCCAACCCGGAAGGTAGCTATCCATGTCCGTATGACCCCAGCACCAGTTGTGCTGGTGAATGGTCGTCATCAGCTGTTCGCGTTGTGCGCACGCGCTTCCCGGTGCATATTGCCCGTCAGGCAATAATTTCGGTGCCGGGCCGTTCCGGCATTTGTCATTGGCCACTTCTTCCTGATGCATCAGTGCCTGGACGGCAGACGGAATGGTGCGGGCCAACGTGGCCTTGTATTCGATGCAGTCTGGCGCCTTGGGATCGTTGGACTTGCGGGCGCATTTGGACTGAAGCTTGTCGATGTTTCTCGATACTTCTGGTGGATACGTCTCGGCGTGTGCCGTAGCAAGACATCCAGCCATCAACAGGTAGGCGGCAAGTGATCTGATCAAAATCATTTCGCGTATGACACGATGCGTCCGGTAGCTCAGGAATCGGCGAATTATGGCATGTGCGCGTTTTCAACGACTCGACATCCTGGGCGCGCACCGAACGGTATGAGCGCAATCACACCGCTGAGACCTGCGACTGAATTGCCACATTATGTGCTCGGGCATATAGACTTTTCGGTTGTGCCTCTCACGCCGATTACCTGAATCGGTAACGATATCCCAATCGTTATTGACAGCCACGTTACCGAACGGCAACCTTTCGGTCATGAACCACGACGCGCGAAAATTGATGATGTGCGCCATGACCGCCGGTGGCGAGTCGTGGGAATCGTGACGTTCATACATCGTACGTAGATTTCCTCAGCGGCCCCGCCACTCGTGACGGGGCCGTGTCGTTTCAATCGCCCCGTTTGCATTGGCACCAATCGGAGTGATTGCATGGACGAAAAATCATGTGTTGTTAATCTTTTGCGCGTTGTCGACGCCTTGATCTGGCAGATCACGCCCGGGAGCGCGGCATGCTGACAATACGAAAAGCGAATGGCGGCGATGTACTCGATACGTGGGAAATCCGCAAAGCTTCGGTACGGGTTGCGTGTGCTGAATATTACCCAGAAGCGTCCTTGTCAGCCTGGGTGGCTGGATCGCCGACCGACAAGTGGGCCCGCATCGTCGAGCGCGACTTTTACGTAGCCGTCGATGGCGAGTTGGTCGTGGGCACCGGCATGCTTACCGTCGCAAACGGGCAAGTGGATGCCATCTTCGTCCGGCCGTCTCACATGGGGCGCGGTGTTGGACGCAGCATGCTGGCGTCACTCGAAGCATTGGCTCGCGATCATGGGCTTGCCTCGATGCGTCTCGATGCCACGCTGAACGCGGCGCCGTTTTATCGCTCTTGTGGCTGGACGGGGACATCGATTTCGACGTACCGAACGTCGAGCGGACTGGAATTGGCGTGCGTGCCGATGACCAAGTGCGTTGGCCCTGCATAGCTTGTATCCAGGCCGACTGTAGTCATCTGCAGTCGGCAAAACACCAGGCGGATAGGCCTTGGTCGGGAATGCCGGCAGTCCGTTCAGGATCGTTTTGAGCCGGTAACGGACCACCACGGAGGTGTCCGACGGCGTTCGGTTCGGCCATCATGCGCCATTCACGGCCGGCGCCCGCAGTGGCGCTCAAGTGCCGGCGTGACGCTTGCGGCGATACGCTCGAAGCTTGTTTTGCGATCAGCCGTGCTTGGGTGTTTTCATTGCAGTGCTTGCAGTGCCCTGTTGCGCAGGCGTCCGCGATGAGTTGCGCACCGGAAGGCGTGAATCTCGCGATCGTGATGCCTTTTGCTCCGATCAATCATCGGCGCCAGGCGGCATGTTGCGCGGTCCGGATTCGAGGCGCCTGCCCGGGTGCGGCCCGTGCGATGATGTGCCATGACCGACATGAGAGATGGAATGATGACTACATTCGACGAGGCGACAACGGCTGCGATCGCCGCGTTTGCCCAACTGGATATCTACACGGCTTTGCAGGCGATGCGCGCCGAAGCCGACTACGACCGCGAACGAGACCAGTGGATCTCGCGCTATATCGACGAGCACGGCGGCGGCGCGGACGATGCCGAATACGACGCCTTGCACGCGCAGGCCCAGGCAACCCCGGAATACGCGGAGTTCATCGACGCGACTCGCCAGGAAATCCTGGAATACTTCGACGTGACTGACGATCAACTGGACGGGATGGTCGTGCTGCGCGAAGACGACAGTGATGAACTTTGGGCGGAAATCAACCGACAGCGGAGTGCGCTGGGAACGGGTGAAGTGCGCGGAGATCTCTGACCAGTGCTTGCCATTGGGGGCTCGAGTCGTGCTGGATGCGTGGCCGAAGTCAGGTCAATTGCGTGGTACGCTGGGCCCTCAGTTGCTGCAACCGATCCTCTAAGAGAGGACAAGTTTTCGGATCTTCGGAACGCGTGTCTGTTGTGCTTTGACACTTGCCATCGAGGTGCATCGGCTCGACCGGCAACATCGGACAGCAGCCGGACAGCAACAGTCACTCGGAACACGTTCTTCAAAACAGATATTGGCCGCCCAATAGCGAGTTGCTGCGAAGCATGCCGCGATCTTTCCTGGAAGAAGCTGCGAGCCGTCACTCCCGCGGCTTGTATAACCGATGTGAGCCGGGATAAACTCCGCCGCTACATCCAACTCTTTTTTAAAAAGGAGGTAAATATGGTTTTGCTCATGCGCCCACTGATGTTGGCACATTTGTTCAGCACATTCGCCTGCTCTTGCCTGAGTTCCATCGCGCTGCGATAACCCGGTCAGAGCAAAGCCTTCTCCTTCCGAGTCCTTTCTCGACTCCAAAGTTGTCGCCAGCGCTCCTGTTGACAGGGACTAACACGTCCCGAAAAAACGAGAGCAAGAGCATGACAACCCTGATTTCCGCACTTTCCTTGAATCTGGAAACCGGCCATGGCCCGCTATTCCAGGACCTTTCCTTTACCGTAAAACTGGGCGACCGCATCGGCCTGATCGGCCACAACGGCTGCGGCAAGAGCAGTCTGCTTGATGTATTGGCGGGCAGCCGCGAGCCCAGTGTCGGTAGCGTGCAATATGCGGCAATGTGCCGGCTGCAACACGTCGAGCAGCATCTGCCGCCAAGACTTGCCGACCTGACGACGCGAGAGGCGTTGCTGGAGAGCGTCGGCGGGCAACGGGCCGAGCATTGGCGGGTAGACAGTCTGCTGGACGATTTGGAACTGGCCACTGCGGCGGACACACCCGTTTCCGACCTGAGCGGCGGTCAGCACACGCGTCTGCTGCTGGGGCGTGCGGTACTTGCGCAGCCGAATCTGCTGTTGCTTGATGAACCAAGCAATCATCTGGATCTCCCGTCGTTGTTGTGGCTGGAAAATTTCCTGCGCCGCTGGCAGGGCGGCTTCATCCTGGTATCGCACGACGCGCGACTTCTGGACAGCCTCAGCGACAAAAGCTGGATTCTGCGCGATCAGCGCTTGTACAGTTTCGATATGCCGTGCAGCCGGGCCCTGGTCGCGTTGGCCGAGGCCGATGCAACGGCACAGGCGCGTCATGCAGGCGAGCAAAGCGAGATAGACCGGCTGGCCGCCAGCAGCAAACGTCTGGCCATCTGGGGGCGCGAGCACGACAACGAGAAACTGTCGCGCCAGGCCAAGTCCATGCAAAGGCGTGTCGAAAAACTAAAGGAAGACCAGACCTTTGTCAGTCGCGGCAGCCCGTGGCGCTTGAAGCTACAAGGAAGACCATTGGCGGCGGACCGTCTGATGGCCTTCGAAGGGCTGCATGTACGCGCCCAGGCGGAAGAACCGATCCTGTTTGAGGTTCACGATTTGTGGTTGCGGCCAGGTGACAAGGTCGCGCTCCTGGGCAGCAATGGCACGGGCAAATCCTCGTTGCTGCGCCAGTGCTGGAGCGATGTGCAGCAGGGCGAAGCGCGCATGGGTTGGCGTTATCATCCGGCCGCACGCATCGCCTACTACGATCAGTCATTGCATCAACTGGCCGACGACGCCACTTTGTCTGACGCGCTATATAAATTTGCGCCAGTCGGCGACAGAGAGCGACGGCAGGCTTTGATTTCCGCCGGGTTTGCATATGTCCGCCATGGTCAGACCGTCGCCACGCTCAGTGGCGGCGAGCGGGCTCGTCTGCTCTTTCTCGCGCTGTCCATGGCGAGCTACCATCTGTTGTGGCTCGACGAACCGACCAATCACCTGGATATGGAAGGTAAGGGCGAACTCGCTGCCGCGCTGGCGGCGTTCGATGGCGGTTTCATCCTGGTTTCGCACGACCGCGAATTGATCGAGCACAGTTGCAATCGCTTCTGGGCGATCCATAACGGGCGCTTGCAGGAATTGCCGGATGCTGAAAGCGCGTATCGAAATTTGTTCACATCTCGTGAGCCCGCTGCACCCGAGCAGATTCCGACCACACGGAACCACACCGGCGTTCAATCCACCAGCAGCGACGCTGAGGCGCAGTGGCAACGGTGGTGTCAGCTGGACGCATGGCTGGCGGCAGAACTCGTACGCAAACCGAAACATCAGAAGCCGCAACTACAGGAACAGTGGCGGGAAGAAATGCGGCGACTGGAACAGGCGCTTGGGCTTTAACGCGTATGTGATGGGTGCGGTTCGCAGCAGCGCGGCGACGTCTGAATGGCTATGGGCAGAGACTGATGCGGTGCCTCTTGATGCCGCCTGCCGCCAGTATCCTGCGATTCCGCACCCGCTTCACGTCCTGATCGAACGAATGGCCGATATCGAAAAGCTCGCGTGTCGCTTTCGGGGCGGTAACGGCCGATCCGGAAAGCCGCGCTGATGTGGGCACGCGAAGTGCACCTTCTGACCAGATAGCGGTGGCCGCAACAGCAAGTTTTCGACAACGTAAATCCGTTCATCACGCCGATCTGGCAATATGCATCGACAGACCTCAGCCAGGGCACCCCATGCACATCGCCATTCTGACCTTCCAGGGCTTCAACGAACTCGACTCGCTCATCGCGCTGGGCGTACTCAACCGCATCAAGAAGCCCGACTGGCGGGTAACGCTGTCATGCCCGGAGCATTTCGTCACGTCGATGAATGGTGTGACCGTGCAGGCGCAGTCGACGTTGGCGGACGCATGCACGGCGGATGCCGTCATCGTCGGGAGCGGTATTCGAACCCGGGATGTCGTCAACGACGCGACGCTGATGGAGCAGCTGAATCTCGATCCGGCCCGGCAACTGATTGGCGCCCAGTGTTCGGGCACGCTGGTTCTGGCAAAGCTTGGCCTTCTCGACAACGTCCCGGCGTGCACGGATCTCACAACCAAACCCTGGGTCGTCGAGGCGGGCGTCGAAGTCCTCAATCAACCGTTCTTCGCTCAAGGCAATGTCGCAACGGCAGGTGGCTGCTTTGCATCGCAGTATCTGGCCGCGTGGATCATTGCACGCCTGGAGGGCGAGGAAGCCGCACGGAGCGCACTGCACTACGTCGCGCCGGTCGGCGAGAAGGACGAGTACGTTTCTCGGGCGCTGACGAACATCACGCCTTACCTGGCGTAGCGCCAAAAAAGATGGCGCTGCCGCCATCGCCGTGAGCCGGGTTCGGCAGTAACGTCGTGTTCCCGACCCCGGCTTCTCCGGGGCGCTCGGTTGCCACGTCGTTTGGCTGTCGTGTGGAGGCGGGGGCGAGAATGTTCGATGACTCATTCAGGCAGAGCCACTCGGTGCCCCCGGTTTGCGACGGATCGGACTCCACCAGCCAGTTCGTCTTGCAAAGACGGCAGCGATACTGTCGCACCACAATTGCAGGTCGACCTAGCGGCCGCAATTTCGTTGGCTTGTGCAATTCCACCAGTCCGCGATGTGCGACAGGATCGGACATCAGGTGCATGTTCGTGCAGGCTTCGCAAGGCATATGCGTCAGCCTTTCAGGAACGCGTCGGCTCGGTGAAGCGCTTCTTCGCTCATGGTTCAAATTGTCCGCTGATTGCAACGTGATCGGCAGTGCGTCCGTCCGATGTTCACATCAAGTACGCTCGCCATTACGGTGTGCGTCGATTGTCGGTCATGACGGACCTTCTGGAAGGTCATCGAAGGGACGTCCTCCTTCGCTGCGAGGCGAATGCAGGCGATTGCATGTCCCATCCGGCGCATTCAGTTTGCAACCGGCTTACCGGAGGCATCCTTGACTTTCACTTTCCATTGCTTGCGAATCTCGGCCACCACGGAATCGGGAAGCGAGATGTAGTCGAGATCCGTGGCGGCCTGATTGCCGTTATGGAATGCCCAGTCGAAGAACTTGAGTGTTTCCGCGCCTTGTGCCGGTTTTTCTTGCGTGGCGTGCAGCAGCACGAACGTCGCGCCGACGACCGGCCACGCGTCCTTGCCCGGCTCGTCCGTCAGGATCTGGTAGAACGACTTCGACCAGTTCGCACCTGCGGCAGCGGCCTTGAACGTTTCGGTCTTCGGTTCGACCACCGTGCCCGACGAGTTCTTCAGCGCGGTGTAGACCATGTTGTTCTTCTTCGCATACGCCCATTCGACGTAGCCGATCGAGCCGGGCAGGCGCTGCACGAACGCTGCAACGCCATCATTGCCCTTGCCGCCGGTGCCCGTCGGCCAGTTGACCGTCGTGCCTTCGCCGACCTTCGATTTCCAGGTGCCGTTCACCTTCGACAGGTAGTTCGTCCAGATGAAGCTCGTGCCCGAACCGTCGGCGCGGCGAACCACGGCAATGTCCGTATCCGATAGCTTGACCTTCGGGTTCAGTGCGGTGATTGCGGGGTCGTTCCACTTCGTGATCTTGCCGAGGAAGATGTCGCCGAGCACCGGGCCCGACAGCGTCAGTTCGCCGGCCTTCACGCCCGGCACATTGACGACCGGCACCACGCCGCCGACCACCGTCGGGAACTGGAACAGGCCTTCCTTTGCAAGCTCGTCATCCTTCAGCGGAGCGTCCGAACCGGCAAAATCGACGGTCTTTGCGTTGATTTGCTTCAGGCCGCCCGACGAGCCGATGCCCTGGTAGTTGACTTTGCCACCGCCCGACTTCTTGTACGCATCTGCCCACTTTGCGTAGATCGGTGCCGCAAAAGTGCTGCCTGCGCCGGTGATATCTGCAGCGTGCGCACTGAGGGCAACCAGAGCCAGGGTGCAGGGAATCAAGATCCGGATGTTCATGTAACGTCTCCTGTCTGCGATCGGCATGCCGGCCCGCAAGCTGGCATCGGTTCAGAAGTCTGACTGGTCGAGTGGGATCTGCCGGCCGTCTTTCGACAACGTATGCCGGTTGACCGCGGCAGCGATCTGCTCTCGATTGCTTTCAAACACGGTGAGCGATGGCGTGGGTGTAGCAGGCTCTGCGCTGCATTTTTCTCGTATGACGTCCGCCGGAAGCTTGGTTGAAACGTACCCCAACCGGGGCCGCGGGAAGAGAGCGGCCGGCCTGGATCGTCACCGACGATCGGGTAGGTCAGACAAGTGGCGAGGTCCGTCATCGTGCGCGGTACTGGTCTCGCGTCGAAGGGTGTTAGGAGTATTGCAGTTGGTTGTGAAAACTCAAGGACGATGCAATTGCTCGATCCGCCACGTTCAATGCACGTCACTTGCGACGATGGTGGCCAACGCCCGATCGCCATCGCGTTGGGCCGTGTCTTCAGTGGAAAAGATGTCGTGACTGAATGCGATCAGTTTGAATCCGGATCCCGCGGAGCGGGGAACGGTGATGCCCCAGTGCCAACCACCATCTTGCTGGAACACGTGGAGGGCCGGGGGCGCCTGGCTCAGTGCTGGTGAAGAAGTCGTCATGGCGTGCTCTCCCGTCATGGGGCGACTGCAGGGCAACTGCATTGGACTCGCGAACCCAGTCTACGGACACTTTTGCTGCGACGCAATATTCGAATCTCGCGAATATGCCAATGTATGAATCGCCACAATTTTGAAATACAAATATGCAACGTCGGAGATGGCTGGCATATTGATGTGACGATTGGGATTTACCGGAGGCTTTATGGATCGCAGTTCGCTTGTGTGGGCGGGGGTGCCGCATAGCAGCGATGGCGTCGTGTTTCAGATTCGAGTCGGCCGCGGGCTTCAGCGTTTTCATATTGCTCGATTGATTCTCGAGAAGGCGTGCGACCTTGAGCGACTGGCATCGGATGCGAGGCAGCTCGAATGCTTTTATGAGCACTTGGCACCGATCCTGGCAGTCGCGCAGAAGACGCGCTCAAAAGCGAAGGCTGATACGGTTTCGCTGAATGTTTCGGATTTTGTTCGAACGGGGAGCGCTCGGGGCGAGCAGCGAGCTTGGGCGGTGATGCTGTGAGCGCCGTCGGGAGGTTGAGCGGGTGGCGTTCTCGGTCTCGAAACGGACGGGCGTAGAGCTTGGCGTGACCTCACGTGTTGCGTCTGGTCACGTGCGACACAGGTACTGCTGCATTGTTGGGGGAATGTTTTTGCGGGGCTTTCGCGTAGTCTCGCGATTGAGCGTCGCGATGAAGGGGCATCGCTCAATGACCGCATACCCTTGAGCGAAAAGCGCTGGCCGGTGAACTGGCCAGCAAAATGGTTCTGGCGATCCGAGGTTGAGTGTGCCAGAACCGTAGGCACTGAACGGCATGCGCGTGCAGCCAGACGGTCATGTCAAACGATCGGTTCCGAAAATCGGGGCCTTTCCGTCTCGAGCTTGCGCAATAATCTGTGATCGCAGTTTAGGCTGGGCTAGCGGATGCGACCAAAAGAGCACTCACGCTCGGAAACTTGAAGGCATCGAAGGGCTTCTTCGGTACTTTCCATGTTGCGATCATCGCGTCGGTCGGCAGATAGTCAGGATCGGCCGACGCGACCCCGGCCCATACGCCTCGAGACATCTGCCTGCCATGGAGATAAAAATCCAGCTCCCGGCCAGCGCGATCGCAAATACACCGGATTCTCTCCACCGATTGGCCCAATCCTCTGATCCGTGCGACCTGGTTGCGATCCAGCTCGAACAGGGCACACATCACCCCGTCACGATCACCCATGCCAATCATGTTGCTGTCATCAAGCAACGCCCAGGTCGGATGCGGCGTACCTAAGCGCAGCATAAAAAAATCTGCAGATTCTGAACCAACCATACTCTTTCCCCTGCAAAAGATACGTCGCTCTACTCACTGAAGATGAATAGGCGCGAACGTTCATCCAATCCTGTTCTCCTCACCGTACCCGGATGCGCGAGTGGATGGGCTTCGGCGCCTTGCAATGGACGGGCGCAACACATTGAAGCGCCCTGCGCCCGTCGCTTCCGAAGCACCTACACGCTCGCCTGACGAGTCACGGTTTCTGCGGCGATACTGTCCTCCGAACCGGAAAGCTTCACCGCAACAGCAGCTGCCGCGGTGCTCCCGTAGACGTTGAGGGCGGTTCTCCCCATGTCGAAAAAGGCGTCAACACCCAACAGCAGCAGCACCGCATCGGCCGGCAACCCGATCGACGTCAGAACGATGGTGATGGCTACGATTGCCCCGGAGGGCACATTGGCTGCTCCGTCGATGGTGATGATCGTCAAAATCAAAATCGTAATCGCCAGCGGCCAGGACCAGGCGAGATGATAGGCGTCGGCCAGATAGCCGACCGCGAGGGCCGTGTAGAGAACCGCGCCGTCGCGATTGAAAATATAGGCCAGAGGCAGGATCGTGGACGCCACGCCGTGGGGAACGCCGAATTCAACCAGCTTCTTCAGGTGCAGCGGGTAGGTAATTTCGGACGAACGCGTCGTGAAACCAAGGATCAGCGGTTCCTTCACCTTCCTGAGAACGGCGAGAGGCGACTGACCGGCGACGCGAATGACGATGGTGAGGACAACCGCCAGAACCGCCATGCCGAGATAGGCCACGCCCAGCAGCTCGATAAGCGAATGCACGCCGGCAAAGCCCTTGGCTGACAACAACTGCGCGATCGCGGCGAAGATCGCGAGCGGCGACCATGCGATAACCCACTGGGTCATCTTGAAGAGTCCCGACAGCAGCGCCTCGAAAACGGCAATCGCGGGCTCGGTACGCTCCGGGGCAGCCGACAATGCTGCACCGAAAATCACGCCGAAAACGAGT
Organism: Burkholderia sp. Ac-20392; assembly: GCF_017104585.1. NCBI lineage: Bacteria > Pseudomonadati > Pseudomonadota > Betaproteobacteria > Burkholderiales > Burkholderiaceae > Burkholderia > Burkholderia sp. Ac-20392. The sequence goes on along the minus strand of NZ_JAAGPB010000051.1, from coordinate 4,233 downwards.
ACCGGGAGAGAATTCCCTGCAGAGAGCGCAGCGACGATGTTGGCGGGGATCAGATCAACGAGAAATTTCGTCCAGTCGATGCTGGACGCGAGTGCCGTGGGCAGCGATCCAGTGTGAGTGACGCTCGCCCCGAGACCTGGTCGAAATGCAAAGTTGAGCAGCAGGCCGAGCGATGCGGCCAGGCCAGTCATCAAAACGAAGAAGGCGATACTGGACAGTGCGACTTTTCCAAGCCGCTCGCGAAGCCGGCCCGCACGAAAGACGCCGACCGTGACCGACAGGAAGATCAACGGCATGACGACCATCTTGATCGCGTGGCCGAACATCGTGCTCAGAAAGCCCAGCTTCGGGGCGAAGCCAGGTGCAAACACGCCGCAAGCGACGCCCAGGACAAGCCCGCCAAGCATTTGTATCGGGAGGGAAAGTCCCTTATTTTTCGTGTTCATGCCGCGCCTTTAGTAGTTTTATCCGTGCGGGCGTACCGTCAACGATGTGATTCCACATATGCTGACGCGCAAGCTCGCCGTCGTTCGCTTCGATAGCGTGATAGATGCGCAAGTGCTCGATCGTGCCGCGCCGAACCGTTTCAGCGTCGCTACGCGGGAGTTCATTCAGCGCCAGGGTTTGGGCCCGCAATAGACCATACGCCGATGAGATTCGCCCGTTCCGTGCGGCGGCGAACAATGCTTGATGAAATACCCAACCGATACGTTGCTCGAGCATGATGTCCGCGACGTCCTGGTCAATCAGCTCGCGCATTTTCCCTGCCGCCTCGCGAAGGTCTGCCGTGACGCCCGACCTGGCTGCAAGAAACGCAGCGGTACTTTCGAGGGCCAGCCGCATTTCAAAAATTTCGCGGAGATCGCTCGTCGTCGGCGATGCGACATAGGTGCCACTCTTCTCGATCACGACAACCAGCCCTTCGGACTCGAGCAAATGCAATGCGCTGCGCACGGGCATCTGACCGAAGCCGAGCTCGTCCGACAGTCCTCGATGGGATACTTTCTGCCCAGGCGCAAGGCGGCCGTCAAAGATCCTCGATCGGATCTCGTCGTAGGCGAGCTCTGCATCTGTCGAGACTTTCGACGTCATCTGTGATCGCAGTTAGCGTATGATTGGAAAAGAAATGGCTGATAGGAAATTACCCTTACTGGTAACGCCCGGCAACTGCTAATTTTGCGAGTGGGTATGCTGAAAGAGAACCGGAAGAATATCTGCGTCACGAAGAGAGCTGATAATTAGATGACTTCACAAGATGTGCGCTTTACCATCTGCGCCGTTCGTGCGGAAGAAACCTATCCCCTCAGGGCCGCAATCTTGCTGGCCGGAGATGAGGAGGGGAGCGCGCTACACGGAGACCTCGCCCCAACGACGACGCACTTCGCCGTTCGTGATAATGACAGCATTATTGCCGTGGCGTCGGTGTGTAAAGAAGGACAATCCGGTGTTTTGAACGCTGAAGCCTGGCGCCTTCGCGGTATGGCCGTCCATCCATCGGTGCGTGGTCTGGGATTCGGGCGTCTTCTGGTCAATCTATCCATTCGCCATGTCCGCGAACAGCGTGGAATGTTGCTCTGGTGCACGGCGCGCGAATCGGCCTACCCATTCTACGAAATGCTCGGCTTTAATCGCGATCCGAAACCGATTTCAATGCCGGGGCGCGATGACATGAAATTCTTTTTAATGCAGCGTCAGATTGAATGCTGATTTTCGTTGGTTACTGACGTCAGACGACCAGACGCTGTCTGGGTGGTCTAGTCCAGCCTTCTACGTCAAGCCGTCTCCGGTTGCGTCTGATGTCCATGGATTTCCGCGATCAACCGAAAAGAGCAATGATCGACGGTGACCTGGCCTGCCTGGATGGGGCTGCCGATGGCCATTTCCAGTCACTCGGCATGGCGGTGTCGTTCGCTGACAATCGGCTTTTCCAAAGTGGGTCGCGCTTGTTAGAAGGACGAGTACGCCAATTCTGCAAGAAGCCTTCGCCACGTCCTGTATCGGCGACCTCGATGTCGTCTCGCGGGCGGCGGCGCCTCGATGACCGTGCAGCAACAGGAGAACCCGATGATCAAAGTCAGTGTCATGTACCCGTACGCCGCAGGCGCGCGATTCGATCATGCGTACTACCGTGAGAAGCACATGCCAATGGTGAAACAGCGGCTCGGCGCTGCATGTCTGTACTACACGGTGGACAAGGGCATCGCAGGCGGTGCGCCGGGCGCCGATCCTGTTTACGTGGCCAAGTGCGACTTCGTCTGCACCTCTGTCGAAGCGTTCCAGGCAGCCCGCGACCCGCACGCGCAGGAGATCATGGCCGACATCGCCAATTACACGGATATACAACCCGTGCTTCAAATCAGCGAGGTGGTCGTGGAGCGTTCGGAAGTCTGATCACGGTTCGGATATCGCCAGGCAGCGCATCCGCATATGGCCTGCCCCAGCAACAAGGCGATGCTGATGCAAGCGCTCAGGCGTTGTAACGAAGGCTGGCGTCTCTCGAGGCCGCCGGTCTGCCCCTGCGGCCCGCGCCTGCAAGCAAGAAGTTGACCGATCGCAGTACGATAGGGCTCTGCTAAGGGCAGATCACACGCGTCGATAGCGTGCCTTCGCCGACGACGTGCAAGGTTGTCCAACGAACGCGATACGCCGCGATTCCAGCGGTTCGCCAATCAATTCAATCAATTGAAGGATGCAGACATGAGCACGATTTACGATATTCCTGTCAACGCGATCGACGGTGCGCAAACGACCCTGCGGTCCTACGAAGGCAAAGTGCTGCTGGTGGTGAACGTGGCGTCCAAATGCGGGCTGACGCCGCAATACGAAGGTCTTGAAGCGCTCTACGAAGGCAAGCGCGCCGAAGGCCTCGAAGTGCTGGCGTTCCCCGCCAACAACTTCAAAGGCCAGGAACCGGGCACCGATGCGGAAATCCAGTCGTTCTGCACCGGCACCTTCGGCGTGAAGTTCCCGTTGTTCTCGAAAATCTCCGTGATCGGCGACGACCAGCATCCGCTCTATCGCTCGCTCACCCAGGCTCAGCCGCAGGCGACCGGTGACGGCCCGTTCCGTACGCGCCTCGAAGGCTACGGTATTCAACCGAATCCGGCGCCCGAGGTGCTGTGGAACTTCGAGAAGTTTCTCGTGAGCCGCACGGGCGAAGTCGTCGCGCGTTTCTCGCCCGATACGACCGCGGACGACCCGAAGCTGGTCGCCGCCATCGATGCGGAGCTTGCCAAGGCCGCGTAAGTCGCCACACGCCAGCCGATCAGTCTGGCGTGTGTGCATCGAACTGCTTCATGCCGTCATGGCATTGCCTGTCGGATGCTCGAGCACCGCGACATAGTCGTATCGATCGCCGCGATACAGCGAGCGTGTCAGTTCGAGCGGCGAGCCTTCGCTCGAAAACGAGCGGCGCTCGATGGAAAGCACGGGATCGCCCGTGCCGATGCCGAGCAACTCGGCATCGCGGGCCGAGGCCAGCTCGGCGCGCAGGCGCTGGATCGCTCGGCCGGGCTGGACGTTGGCATCCTGCAGCGCGCGATAGAGCGATTCGCCGAAATCGACGTTGTAGTCGAGCAGCGCGGCCGGCAGCGTCGCGCGCTCGATGGCCATCGGCACCGCGTCCGCCGTTCTGACGCGTTCGAGGCGCAGCACCTGCGCATCCGGCGCGAGGCCGAGCGCGAGCAACTCGTCGGGCGTCGGGCGGTCGAGTGTTCTCCTGATCCACTGCGACCCGGGTGCGAGCCCGCGCCGCAGCATGTCGTCCGAGAAGCTGGTGATCCGCGCGAGCTGCTGCTCGACCCTGGCGGCGACGAACGTGCCCGCGCCGCGCCGCGATTCGATCAGGCCTTGCCGCGTGAGCCTGTCGATCGCGCGCCGCACGGTGTCCCGCGATACCTGGAAGTGTTCGGCGAGTTCGCGTTCCGGCGGCAGGCTTTCGCCGGTCTTCAGCCGGCCCTCGACGATCGCCTCGCGCAGCAGGCGGGCGAGGCGCATCGAGATCGACGATTCGCCGTCGCCACCCGGCGCGCGGAGTTCCGCCGCCCGGGTGGCGTCGAACAAGTCGGTCAGGCCGGCCGGTCGGACACGGGGCCGGCCGCGCGGCATCGGATTTGAAGGTTTCATACGGGTCGTTGCGGTTCGTGTGGGCGTCATGCGCGCGGGGGGCGCGCAAGTGTCGCGAGCGCCTTGCGGATCGAGCCGCCAGCGGCGTCGGCCAGCCGCTCCGCGCCA
>NZ_JAAGPB010000551.1:0-5073 GCF_017104585.1 Burkholderia sp. Ac-20392 | reverse complement strand
GCCGCGCGCGTGCTCGACCGGCTCGGCATCAGCGTGACCCCGGCGCGCGAAGCCGGCTGCTGCGGCGCGACCGAATATCACCTGAACGCGCAGGATGCCGGCCTCGCCCGTGCGCGCCGCAATATCGACGCATGGTGGCCCGCAATTGAAGCAGGCGCGGAAGCGATCGTGCTGACGGCCAGCGGCTGCGGCGCCTTCGTCAAGGAATACGGCGACCTGCTGCGCTCCGACCCCGTCTATGCGGAGAAAGCGCACCGCGTCAGCGCGCTCGCACGCGATCTCGCCGAAGTGATCGCGGCCGAGCCGCTCGACGCGCTGGCCGGGTCGACGCCACGCCGCATCGCGGTGCACTGTCCGTGCACGCTGCAGCACGCACAGCGCCTGGGCGGCGCGGTCGAACGCATCCTGACGCAGCTCGGCTTCGATCTGACGAATGTCGCCGACGGCCATCTGTGCTGCGGCTCGGCCGGCACGTATTCGCTGACCCAGCCCGAACTCGCGACGCAATTGCGCGACAACCGGCTCGACGCGCTCGAAGCCGCGCGGCCTGACCTGATTGTCACGGCCAACGTCGGCTGCCAGACTCACCTGAACGGCGCAGGCCGCACGCCCGTGCGCCACTGGATCGAGCTCGTCGACAACCACCTCGTCAACTGACCTGATACCGGAGGAATGCCATGCAGACGAAACCCGAACTCGAACTCGCCGATGCCGACCGCATGCTCGCCGCCGCCCGCGCGGAAGCGGAACGCCACGGCTGGGCCGTATCGATCGCCGTCGTCGACGACGGCGGCCACCTGCTCGCGTTCGCGCGGCTGAACGGCGCATCGCCGGCCAGCACCTACATCGCGCAGGACAAGGCGCGCGCGGCGGCGCTCGGCCGGCGGGAGACGAAGGCATATGAGGATATGATCAACGGTGGCCGCACCGCGTTTCTCAGCGTGCCGCTGACGGGGTTGCTCGAAGGCGGCGTGCCGGTCACGGTCGGCGGCCGGATTGCGGGCGCGATCGGCGTGTCTGGCGTAAAGTCCGAACAGGACGCGCAGATCGCCCGCGCCGGCACACAAAGCGTCGCGGTATAACCAGCCAAAGCCGCGCGCGATTTTTTCCCCGGGAGGATTAACGATGATCGACCAAGCAGGACTGCAAGTCGCGCCAGCGCTGAGCCAGTTCATTGAAAACGAAGCGCTGCCGGGTACCGGCATCGACAAGGCCGCGTTCTGGAGCGGTTTCTCGGCCCTGGTGCACGACCTGGCGCCGCGCAACCGCGAGTTGCTCGCGGAACGCGACCGCCTGCAGCAGGAACTCGACACCTGGCACCGTGCGCACCCCGGCCCCGTGCGCGACCACGCCGCGTATCGCGCGTTCCTCGAACAAATCGGCTACCTCGTGCCGGTCCCGTCGAACGTCGCGGCAGCCACCGCGAACGTCGACAGCGAGATCGCCACGCAAGCCGGCCCGCAGCTCGTCGTGCCGCTGTCGAACGCGCGCTACGCGCTGAACGCCGCGAACGCCCGCTGGGGCAGCCTGTACGACGCGCTGTACGGCACCGATGCGCTGCCTGAAGACGGCGGCGCCGAACGCACCGCGACCTACAACCCGACGCGCGGCCAGCGCGTGATCGACTACGCGCGCAACGTGCTCGACAACGCGGCGCCGCTCGCGAGCGGCTCGCACCGCGACGCGCTGCGCTACCGCGTGCAGGACGGCCAGCTCGCCGTCGAAACCGCGAAGGGCATCGTGGGCCTCGCGCAGCCGGCGCAGTTCGTCGGCTACCAGGGCGCGGCCGACGCTCCGTCCGCGATCCTGCTGAAGCACAACGGCCTGCACCTCGAGATCCAGATCGACGCGTCGACGCCGATCGGCCGCGCCGATCTCGCGAACGTGAAGGACGTCGTGCTCGAAGCCGCGGTCAGCACGATCATCGACTGCGAGGATTCGGTCGCGGCGGTGGACGCAGAAGACAAGGTCCAGCTCTACCGCAACTGGCTCGGCCTGATGCAGGGCACGCTGGTCGAGGAAGTCGCGAAGGGCGGCAAGCACTTCACGCGCCGCCTGAACGCCGATCGCGAGTACACCACGCCCGCCGGCGGCACGCTGTCGCTGCACGGCCGCTCGCTGCTGTTCGTGCGCAACGTCGGCCACCTGATGACCAACGGCGCGGTACTCGACCGCGACGGCAACGAGATTCCCGAAGGGATCCTCGACGGCGTCGTCACGGTGCTGTGCTCGCTGCACGACCTGAAGGCGAAGCGCAACTCGCGCACCGGCTCGATCTACATCGTGAAGCCGAAGATGCACGGCCCGGTCGAAGTCGCGTTCGCCGATACGCTGTTCGCACGCATCGAGGACTTGTACAACCTGCCGCGCAACACGCTGAAGATGGGCATCATGGACGAGGAGCGCCGCACCAGCGTGAACCTCGCCGCGTGTATCGCCGCGGCCGCCGCACGCGTGGCGTTCATCAACACCGGCTTCCTCGATCGCACCGGCGACGAGATGCACACCGCGATGGAAGCGGGCCCGATGATCCGCAAGGGCGACATGAAGTCGTCGGCATGGATCCAGTCGTACGAGCGCAACAACGTGCTCGCGGGCCTGTCGGCCGGCCTGCGCGGCCGTGCGCAGATCGGCAAGGGCATGTGGGCGATGCCGGACCTGATGCACGCGATGCTCGAGCAGAAGATCGCGCATCCGCGCGCCGGCGCGAACACCGCATGGGTGCCGTCGCCGACCGCCGCGACGCTGCACGCGCTGCACTACCACCTCGTCGACGTGCAGGCCGTCCAGCAGGAACTCGAGAAGACGCCGTACGCAAGCGAACGCGACGCGCTGCTCGAAGGCCTGCTGACGGTGCCGGTCGTCGAGCGCGCCGAGTGGAGCGAGGCCGAGATCCTGAGCGAAGTCGAGAACAACGCGCAGGGCATCCTCGGCTACGTCGTGCGCTGGGTCGAACAGGGCGTCGGCTGCTCGAAGGTGCCCGACATCCACGACGTCGGCCTGATGGAAGACCGCGCGACACTGCGCATTTCGAGCCAGCACATCGCGAACTGGCTGCGCCACGGCGTGATCACCGAGGCGTTCGTGCTCGACGTGTTCAAGCGGATGGCGCGCGTCGTCGACCAACAGAACGCCGGCGATCCGAACTATCGCCCGATGGCGCCCGGCTACGACCAGTCGACCGCGTTCAAGGCCGCGTGCGCGCTCGCGCTGCAGGGCACGTCGCAGCCGAGCGGCTATACCGAGCCGCTGCTGCACCGGTTCCGCCTCGCGTTCAAGGCGCAACAGCACGGCGGGTAACCGAGGCGTGCTTCACGAAACGGGCGGCCGCAACGGCCGCCCGTTTTCATTTTCGCGTTCACCCGGCCGTTGAAACGAATAATCGGCGCATATCGTCTGCCTTCATTTTTCGCGGGCGTGTGCCGTTAACCGGAGGGAATCGACGGCCGGATGCCGCGCGCAACGGCCCTGCATGCCGCAAAGCCTTGCGCGGGAACGCTCTGCCCGATATTCGCAAGCCCGGGAATTCACTGTAATTTGATCCGGATCAACGGCCCGCAACATTTTCCGCGCACGCGGACGCGCGCGCTATACTCCGTTGAATTCGCGTTGCCCGATTCGTCGGATCGTTGAATCGGCGCAGATGTCACCAGTGAATGCTTGATTTACCGGTATATCCGGCCGCGATTACCGATAATCGGCGTCCATTTTCTCCGCCGGCCGGCAGGAAGGCGTCGGAATGGCCGCGCAACGGATCGCCGTCGGCACGTCATACGAATACAATCGCATCGGCCCGCCTCCCGGCGGCAATGCCCATCGATCCACCGACCATGGCAGAAACCGACTACGCAATGCCCAGCGAATCCGGCCTGACGAGCCGTGTCGCCGCTCATCTGCGCCGGTTCCTGCTGCCGCACCTGATCTTCTATACCGGGCTGCTGATCGCGCTGGTCCTGCTGCTCCTGTGCGGGATCGTGCTGTACGAAGGCCGCATCGACGCGCGCGACCGCTCGGCCGCGATGCAGCAGAATCTTGCGCTGATGGCGTCGTGGGACATCGAGCGCAACATCGAGATCTATTCGCTGTCGCTGCAAGCCGTCGTCGAAGGCGAGAACGACCCCGACGTCATCAAGCTGCCGATGCCGCTGCGCCGCCAGGTGCTGTTCGACCGCGCGACGACGGCCAAGTACCTCGGCGGCATCTACGTGCTCGACGCGAAGGGCGACATCGCGGTCGACGGCAAGAGCGACGTGCCGCGCAAGGCCAACTTCGGCAACGAACCGTACTTCGCCGTGCACCGCGATCACCCCGACGCCGGCCTGTACGTCAGCCCCCCGTATCACTCGCGGCTGCGCGGCGGCTCGCCGAGCATCGCGCTCAGCCGGCGGATCACGAAGCCCGACGGCTCGTTCGGCGGCGTCGCCGTGATGTCGATCCGGCTCGAATATTTCCAGAACCTGTTCTCGCGCCTGTCACTCGGCGATCGCGGCTCGATCGCGCTGATCAACACGGACGGCAAGATGCTCGCACGCGAGCCGTACGACCCCAAGATCGTCGGCCGCGACATCAGCCGCGCCAGCACGTTCCGGCGGTTCATGACCGCCAACGAAGGCAGCTTCGCCGACACCGCGTCGATCGATGGCGTGCGACGCCTGTACGTGTTCCGGCACCTCGAGAACCTGCCGCTCATCATCATGGTCGCGCGCTCGGAAGCCGATACCTACGCCGCGTGGTACGACCGTGCGATTCCGATCGGCTCCGCGATGGTTGCGCTCGCGATCGGCTTCGTCGGCCTGTCGCTGCTGCTCGACGTGCAGTTGCGCAAGCGCCACCGCGCGGAAACCGAACTGCAGGCGCTCGCGCGCACCGACGGCCTCACCGGCCTCGACAACCGCCGGATGCTCGACGTCACGCTCGCACGTGAATGGCGCCGCGCCGCGCGCTCGCAGCACGCGCTGTCGCTGCTGTTCATCGACGTCGATTACTTCAAGCGCTACAACGACACGCAGGGGCACCAGGCCGGCGACGACGCGCTCGCCGCGGTCGGCCACTGCATCGCCGGCTGCCTGCGCG
>NZ_JAAGPB010000550.1:0-5215 GCF_017104585.1 Burkholderia sp. Ac-20392 | reverse complement strand
GACGCAATGGCATGCAACCGTTCTGATCGAGGGAACCACGATGACGATGACCGAAACACCCGACACCGCCGACGATCTCGACGAGCCGATCGTCGCGGGCGACCTGCCGGCCGCCGCGCCGGACGAGGACGCGCCGCTCGCGGCGCCCGAGCCGGCCGCGCTCGGCGACGTCGACCTGCCCGTGCACGTCGAGATCGACACGCTGTCGCTGTCGATCGCCGAGCTGGCCGCGCTGCGGCCCGGCTACGTGCTCGAGCTGCCGCTCGCCGCGCGCGACGTGCCGGTGCGGCTCGTCGCATACGGCCAGGCGATCGGCGGCGGCAGGCTCGTCGCGGTGGGCGCGCATCTCGGCGTGCGGATCGATCGGATGGCGGGCGACGATGGTCCAGTTTAACGACATCACCGGCCTGCTGATCGCCGTGCTCGTGATGAGCATGGTGCCGTTCATCGCGATGGTCGTGACGTCGTACGCGAAGATCGTCGTCGTGCTCGGCCTGCTGCGCAACGCGCTCGGCGTGCAGCAGGTGCCACCGAACATGGTGCTGAACGGCATCGCAATCCTCGTGTCGCTGTACATCATGGCGCCGATCGGTTTCGCCGCGCAGCAGCAGCTGCAGGGGCAGGCGCTGTCGCCGCAGCCGACGCAGGCGATGCTGCAGGCGTTCGGCGCGGCGAAGGAGCCGTTCCGCCAGTTCCTCGCCGCGCACTCGCGCGAGCGCGAGAAGCGCTTCTTCCTGCGCTCCGCGTCGGTGATCTGGCCGAAGGCCGCGGCCGCGCAACTGCGCGAGGACGACCTGATCGTACTCGCGCCCGCGTTCACGCTCGCGCAGATGACCGACGCGTTCCGCATCGGCTTCATCCTCTATATCGCGTTCATCATCGTCGATCTGGTGATCGCGAACGTGCTGATGTCGATGGGGATGAACCAGGTGCAGCCGACCAACGTCGCGATCCCGTTCAAGCTGATGCTGTTCGTCGTGATGGACGGCTGGTCGACGCTCGTGCACGGCCTCGTGCTGACCTATTCCTGATGTCCCGATCCCGATCCCGATTCCAATTCCGATTCGAAGGAGGTTGTCCGATGGAAATCGATGACCTGATCCGGCTCACCTCGCAAGGCATGATGCTGTGTCTTTACATCTCGCTGCCCGTCGTGCTCGTCGCGGCCGCATCCGGGCTCGCGATCTCGTTCCTGCAGGCGATCACGTCGCTGCAGGAGCAGAGCATCTCGTACGGCGTGAAGCTGGTTGCGGTGACGGTTACCGTCGCGATCGCCGGGCCGTGGGCGGCCGCCGAGATCCTGCATTTCGCGCAGCAGTTGCTGTCGGCGGCAGTGCCGTCATGAGCCGCATCACGCGCGCGATCGCGCAGACCATCCACGCGGCGAAGCCGGATCCGCGACGACGCCGGCCGGTGCGCGCGCGCACCGCGACGACCTACGGAAAATACGGCACGCGCTTCACGTATTCGAACGGCAATCAGGCGGCCGCGCTCGCCGCGCGCAACCAGATGCTCGCGAAGCTGAAGCCGCGTCCGAAGGCGGGCGCCGCGGGATCGCGGCGACGCCGGCGCGCCGACAGCCAGGGCGAAGCGTCCGATGCGGGAGAGGAATCGACGGTGCCGCACGCGCACGTCGCGCCGCACGACGAGCACGACCGGCATTCGGGCGGGCAGGGCGGCGGCCGGGAGCAGCGCGAGCAGGACGAACGCGACGGCGATTCGGCGAACGTCGCCGCGCTGCCGCGCGTGCGCGCGTCGCGCGCGCGTCCGGCGCCGGTGCCCGCTCAACGCGCGCTGCGCGACGTCGCGCATACGCTCGCGGACCCGCTGGAGCGCGAGCATGCGTTGCGGCATCTGTGGGCCGACACGCTGCTCCAGCTCAGCCGGCGCGTCGATGCCGAACCCGGCGCGCGCATCACGGCCGCGCTGCTGAATCACAACGCGGACCTGCTCGCCGCCCGCTTGCGCACCGGGCCGTGGACGCCGATTGGCTGGAGCGGCGTGAAGCAGTTGCTGCTCGACGCGATGCGAAGCGCGGGCGGTGCGCCGCGCGATGCGTCGACCACGCATAGCGAGCGTGCGAGCACGCATTATTTTCTGCTGCCGCTCATGGTGTTCAACGCGGAGCGTCCGTCGACGAACGCGCAGCTCGCACGCGCGTATGCAAGCGTCGAGACGTTGCACAAGGGCGTGCTGGCCGCTCAGCGGTCGTGAACGTCGCGGCGCTTCGCAAATGCGGCGGCGAATTCGCGCGACGGACGAACACCGATGTCGCGTCGAACTATTCTGGCTGCATGGACGAACGATGCGACGCGATCGAACGGGTGCACCGATCGCGACCGATTCGATCTACGCAAATGAAACACACGACGCACGCGTAAGGAGCAACCGATGAAGCTGCTGCGAATCCTGACCGGCCTGCATGCCGGTGCGGAAATCGCGCTCGATGCCGGCGAGCACCGGATCGGCGCGGGTGACGACGCGGAGATTCGCATCAACGACTGGCGCGACGGCGATTTGCTGCTGTCGATCGATGCGCAGGGCGTAACCCGCGCACGACGTGCGGCGTCCGTGCCGGACGAGGCGATCGCCGATGCGTTCGACGCGGATGGTTCGCCGCTCCTGATGCTCGACTTCGTGCCGGTGCCGTTCGGCGAGACCGCGCTTTGCGTCGGGCCCGCGAACGGCGAGTGGCCGAGCGATCTCGAGCTGCTCGCGACCTTGTGGGCGCCGCCGCCTGGCGCCGATGCGGCGCGGCGGGGCGCGCAACGCAAGCTCGCCGCGTGCGCGGCGGCAGGCGGCGCGCTGGTCGCCGGCCTGCTTGCGATGGGAGCCATGCTGGCCAGCGCCCATCCGGGCGTGCCGCCCCCGGTCGAGCGTACCGACGCGCTCGCGACGCGCATCGGCATGGAGCTGCGGCGCGCGGGCTATGCGGAGCTGCATACGGCGCCGCGCGGCACGATGATCGCGGTCACCGGGATGGTCGCGACGCCGGCCGACGACCTCGCCGCGCGCAAGCTGCTCGACCGGCTCGCCGCGCACCGCGTCGAGCGCCAGTACGACGTCGCGCAGGACGATGCGCAGAGCATCGGCGAATCGCTCGGCGTGTCGGGGGCGACGGTCGCGTATGCGGGGCAGGGGCGCTTTCGGGTGTCGGGCGTCGTGCAGGACATCGCGCAGCTGCGCGCGGCGGTCGAGCGCGTGCGCGCCGACGTCGGGCCGAACGTGCGTGCGATCGACGTCGATGCACGCCAGTCCGGCGACGCACCGGTGCCCGTCGCGTACTCGGGGATGCTCGAGATCGGCGACGTGCGCTACATCGAGACGCCGGACGGCGTGAAGCACGTGTTTGCGGGCGCGTCGGCGAACGGCGCGCCGGACCTCAACTGACGGGAGAAACGGCATGTACGAAGCATTGGAACGGGCGGCGGATGAATGCGGACCGCTCGAGCAGGCGCTCGGGGCGCCTGACGCGGCGGTACGGATCGGCGTGCTCCGCGAGGCGCTCGGCGAGACGGCCGAGCGGGTGAGCGCGGCCACCGCGCAGGCGGCGAGCGATTACGACCGCGACGCGATGCAAAAGATCTATCGCGGCTTGCTGGCGGCGCAGCGGATTGTCGCGACGCTGCACGAGGCGAACGCGACGGCCGCATAGCGGCCCTGGTTTCGCCGCGCAGCGGGCGGCGGCGGACGGAGCGGCGCGAGCCGTTCCCGACGATGCCGCCCGCTGCGCGGCAAAAAAGCGGCGGGCCGCGACATGAAGCGGCGGCGCTGGAACGTTGTCAACGCGTGATCGAATCACGCACTTTCTGGAGAGTAATCATGTCGGCATTGGTCGGTGGTGCACTGGGCGAAATGACGAAGGACACGATGGCAGGCATCGCGTTTTCGAAGGCGGCAACGAAACTGCAGCAGATGCAAGAGATGACGAAGGCGGAGAACGACGTGAAGAAGCAGGCCACGAAGATGGTCGGCGACGCGTCGAAGCCGGCGCAGTAAGCCGGCTGCCGTTCGGCATCGTGTTGGGCGGCCGGCGCGCGAGCGCCGGCTGTATTTTTTTGGGGACGCCGGATACCGGGGTGAAACTGTCATGAGTTGGGAACGTTACGCACAGGTCGTCGCGGAGGTATGCGCGGTTGTCGGCCTGACGGACGTCGATTACGTGCTCGAGACGCGCACGATCGACGTCGAGGGCTTCGACGTGCGCATCGAGTACTTCGACGAGGATCCGGAGTCGATGTACGTGAATTTCCATTACGGCATCGTCAGCGCGGGCCGCACGCTCGCGGTGTACCGGCTGCTGCTCGAGGCGAACCTGCTGATCTACGCGCAGGACCAGGCGCAACTCGGGATCGACGCGGACACCGGCAGCATCGTGCTGCTGATGCGATTGCCGCTCACGCCGGACGTAACGGGCGAGACGCTCGCCGATCTGTTCGCGCACTACGCGGAGCACGGCCGCTACTGGCGGCAGAACATCATCGAATCGGGCGACGAGATGTTCAGCGGTATCGCGTCCGGCGAATATTTCTGGCTGCGGGTGTAGCGCGGCCCGACGGCGGCCCGCGCAACCGGCGGGCCAATCGTAACGGAACGTCACAAATTGCTGCGCGGATCCGGCGCGAACGAGACGATAGCGGCACGCATCCATGCGCTGCACCCCGCGACGAGCGGCGGCGCGGCGCGCGGATCGAGCCCGAACTTCGTATTCGAACCCGCTTGCCGAAAGGATCCACCATGTTTTCGACACTCTATTTCGCCGCCGCCGCCGCGCTTGCCAATCCGGCGTCGACCGACGCCTACGCAGCGCGCGTGCTCGACGGCCGCTTCGCCGAAGCGGCCGCGCTCGTCGCCTCGCGCTGTGAAGCCGACCCGGGCGACCCGGCCAACGACGTGCGCGACGTCAGCGCGTACGCGGACATCCAGCTCGTGCTCGGCCGTTTCGAGGAGGCCGAGGACATGTTCCGCCGCGCGCTGAAGCTGCTGCGCGATTCGCGCGACCAGACGCGCGTGATGACCTGCCGCAACGCGAGCTGGCAGGCGTTCTTCCAGAACCGTTTCGGCGTCGCGCAGGCGGGCTTCCGACGGATCGCCGACGATCGCGCGGCGAGCGCCGGGCAGAAGCTCGAGAGCCTCGTCGGCGCGTGCGTCGTCATGCATCATCTCGGCCGCGCCGAGGACGCGATGGTGGCGCTCGACGGGCTCGACGCAGCCA
>NZ_JAAGPB010000549.1:0-5086 GCF_017104585.1 Burkholderia sp. Ac-20392 | reverse complement strand
CCCGGCAGCTCGGCGGACAGCGGCGCGAAGCCGGTCTCGATCGTGCGCGGACCGCCGCGCGCGAGCTGCGAGCCGCGCCACAGCGACGGATGAAGGGATTCGGGAGAAATGGAGGATGCGAGCATGATGCCACCCACAACTGTATGGATATACAGTATATGGCAATGCGCTCGCGTCGCACAGCACCGGTGCGAAACCGGTTTTCGTCAGAGGAAAAACGACGGGAAAGCCGGTGCGGCCGTCATGTTACGCCACGCGGGAGCGGGAGCGGCCGGATCGTGTTGTCCGAACACGCGCCACCGCCATCCGGCCCGAATCGCCCGGCCAGGTCGGCACGCCACCCCGAAAGCGAACCGGCACGATGCAACACCCCGCACCGCGCCGACTCGCCGCCCGTCAGCCGAGCAGCAACGCGTCGTCGTCGAGCTGCTCGTGACGCACCTTCTCGAACATCTGCAGCAGGTCCGGCACGTCGAGCCCCTTGCGCGCGTCGCCCGACACGTCGAGCACGACCTGCCCCTGATGCAGCATCACCGTGCGGTCGCCGTAGTCGAGCGCCTGCCGCATGCTGTGCGTGACCATCATCGTCGTCAGCTTGCTCTCGGCGACGATGCGCGCGGTCAGCTCCAGCACGAACGCGGCCGTCTTCGGGTCGAGCGCGGCGGTGTGCTCGTCGAGCAGCAGGATCCGCGACGGCCGCAGCGACGCCATCAACAGGCTCACCGCCTGCCGCTGGCCGCCCGACAGCAGCCCGATCCGGTCGGTCAACCGGTTCTCGAGGCCGAGGTTCAGGAGCCGCAGCTTGTCGCGGAACAGCTCGCGCGACGGCCGGTCGAGCGCGGCCCGGAAGCCGCGCCGCGCCCCGCGCGCCATCGCGAGCGCCATGTTCTCCTCGATCGTCAGCGCCTCGCAGGTGCCGGCCATCGGATCCTGGAACACGCGCGCGACGAGATGCGCGCGATCCCACGCGGCCTTGCGCGTCACATCGGTGCCGTCGATCGCGATGCGTCCCGCATCGACGGCCTGGTCGCCGCTGACCGCATTGAGGAAGGTCGACTTGCCGGCGCCGTTCGAGCCGATCACCGCGACGAACTGGCCGTCGGGAATCTCGAGCGACAGCCCGCGCAGCGCGCGCGTCTCGATCGGCGTGCCGGGATTGAACGTGAGTTTCAGGTCTTGTGCGGACAGCATGTCAGGCCCCTCCGTTCTTGCGCGCGAACAGCTTCTTGCGCGTCGCCGGCAGCACCAGCGCGATCGTGACGAGCGCGGCCGTCACGAGGTTCAGATCCTGCGCCTTCAGCCCGATGAATTCGCTGTTGAGCGCAAGCGCGATGAAGAAGCGATAGACGATCGCGCCGAGCACGACGGCGAGCGTCGTCAGCACGAGCCGGCGCGCCGGCAGCAGCGTCTCGCCGATGATCACCGCGGCCAGCCCGATCACGATCGTGCCGATCCCCATCGAGATATCCGCGCCGCCCTGCGTCTGCGCGAACAGCGCGCCCGCGAGCGCGACGAGCGCGTTCGACAGCGCCATCCCGGCGAGCGTCGCGCGGCCGGTCGCGATGCCTTGCGCGCGCGCCATCCGCGGGTTCGCGCCGGTCGCGCGCATCGCGAGGCCGAGTTGCGACGAGAAGAACCAGTCGAGGCCGAGCTTCGCGACCACGACGACGATCGCGAGCAGCGCCGGGCGCAGCACGTAGTCGGGCATCCAGTCGGGCTGCAGCACGGTGAAGATCGTCGGCTCGGTGATGAGCGGCACGTTCGGCCGGCCCATGATCCGCAGGTTCACCGAATAGAGCGCGATCATCATCAGGATACTGGCGAGCAGATCCATGATCTTCAGGCGCACGTTGAGCCAGCCGGTGATGAAGCCGGCCACCGCGCCCGCGACGATCGCGATGCAGGTCGAACTGAACGGGTCGTAGCCGGCCGAGATCAGCGTCGCGGCGACGGCGCCGCCGAGCGGAAAGCTGCCGTCGACGGTGAGGTCGGGGAAGTTGAGGATGCGAAACGAGATCAGCACCCCGAGGGCGACGAGGCTGAAGATCAGGCCGATCTCCAGGGCGCCCAGAAACGAGAACAGAGACATGATGGGGAAATCCTGTTGCTTCCCGGCCGGACGTGTACGGCCGGGCGAAGCGAACGGGCGGCCCCGGGTGGGAGCCGCCCGTCCGGCGGTGTCGTTCAGGCCCGGATCGGGCCCGCAAGCGCGGCGGTCGGACCGCGGCTTACTTGATGACCGTCTTCGCTTCCTTGAGCAGATCCGGCGACAGCGTCACGCCCTGCTTCGCGGCCGCGCCCGTGTTCGCGAACAACTCGAGGTTGCTGCTCGTCTCCGACGCGATCGCGCCCGGCTTCTCGCCCTTCAGGATGCGCGCGACGACCTTGCCCGTCTGGCGGCCGAGGTCGCCGTAGTTGATGCCGAGCGCCGCGATGCCGCCGCGCTTCACGCTGTCGGTGTCGCCGGCGACGAGCGGGATCTTCGCTTCGTTCGCGACCTTCACGAGCGCTTCGTACGCGGACACGACGTTGTTGTCGGTGTTCGTGTAGATCACGTCGACCTTGCCGATCAGGCTTTTCGCGGCTGGGCCGATGTCGACGGTACGCGGCGCGGCCGCTTCTTTCAGCGTCATCCCCTGCTTCGCGAGGATCTCCTTGAGCTCCTTCACGACGACGACCGAGTTCGCCTCGCCCGGGTTGTAGACCATGCCGACCGTCTTCGCATTCGGCACGACGCGCTTGATCAGCGCGACCTGGCGATCGAGCGGCAGCTTGTCGGACACGCCCGTCACGTTGGTGCCCGACGGGCCCCAGCCCTTCACGAGCTGCGCGGCGACCGGATCGGTCACGCCCGAATAGACGACCGGCACGCTCTTCGTCGATGCGACCACCGCCTGCGCGGCCGGCGTCGCGATCGCGACGATCACGTCGGGCTGGTCGCCGACGAACTTGCGCGCGATCTGCGCGGCCGTGCCCGTGTTGCCCTGCGCGCTCTGGTATTCCCACTTGAGCTTGTCGTCGCCGTAACCTTCCGCCTTCAGCTCGGCGCGCACGCCGTCGCGGATCGCATCGAGCGCCGGGTGATCGACGATCGACAGCACCTTGACGGTCTGGGCGTGCGCGGCACCAGCCAGCGCGAGTGCGGCCACGCCGGCCGTGATCGAACGGATCGCGAAAGTCTTGAAACGCTTCATGGGTGTGTCTCCCCCGTATTGTGTCGGTTCTGGATGATGGATTCCCGCCGCCGTCAGGCGGGCGCCGCCACGCGTACGACGCGCTAGCGAACGGCCCGCGCACGCTCCGGGAAAGCGTGCAGCGGCGAACGCACGAGGATACCATTTCCGCAGACCACCGCCTGACTCCGCGCTTTCGCATCACGCGCCGGATCGCCGCGCCCGCCGAAGCCCGCGAACGCGCGCGAAGCCCGCCCGGCGGCGGTTCCCGTCGGCCCGGCGCAACGCGTCAGCCGCGCTTGCGGCTTTACGTTATGCTGTCGACCGACCCAATCCACGCCATCGGAGAGCACATGAAACGGGGAGTCCGAGCCATCGCATTCGCCGCCGTCGCGCTGTCGCTGCCGGGTGCGGCATTCGCGCTGACCGACGGCAGTGCGCAATACGACGACTGCATGCTCAACGCGCTGCGCGAAAGCCGCAACGGCGCGGCGGCCCAGTTGATCCAGCGCTCGTGCGACGCGCTGTATCGCAACAACGCGATGCTGCTGCCGCGCGAGCGGCGTTTTCACGAGTGCGTCGTGCAGTCGCTGCCGGGTGTCCGCGACAACTATGCGATCCAGCAGATCATGTCGATCTGCTCGCGGCGCGGCGAGATGTGAGCCGGCGTTGAACGCGCCACACCGTGCGGCCGTCGATCGGCCGTACCAATGAAAAAGGGCCTGCGCGATGCAGGCCCTTTTGGTTCAGCGGGTCGACAGGTATGCGGCGTTCAGAACGACGCGACCATCGAGCCCTTGAACTGCTTCTTGATGAATTCCTTCACTTCCGGCGACTGGTACGCCTTGACCAGCTTCTTCACCCACGGCTGGTCCTTGTCCTTCGCGCGCACGGCGATCAGGTTCGCGTACGGGCTCGTCAGCGATTCGAGCGCGATCGCGTCCTTGGTCGGCTGCAGGTTCGCGGCGAGCGCGTAGTTCGTGTTGACCACGGCCGCATCGACGTCCGACAGCACGCGCGGCAGTTGCGCCGCGTCGAGTTCGGAGATCTTCAGCTTCTTCGGGTTGTCGGCGATGTCGAGCACCGTCGCGTTGTTGCCGCCCGTGCCGGCGCCCGCCTTCAGCTTGATCAGGCCTTGCGTCTGCAGCAGCAGCAGCGCGCGGTTCTCGTTCGACGGATCGTTCGGCACCGCGAGCTTCGCGCCTTGCGGCAGGTCCTTCAGCGCCTTGAACTTCTTCGAGTACACGCCCATCGGCGAGATGTAGGTCAGGCCCGCGCTGACGATCTTGTAGCCGCGCTGCTTCACCTGGCTGTCGAGGTAGGGCTGGTGCTGGAAGCTGTTCGCGTCGAGGTCGCCCGAGTCGAGCGCCGCGTTCGGCTGCACGTAGTCGTTGAACTCGATGACCTTCACGGTCAGGCCTTCCTTCTCCTTCGCGACCTTCTGCACGAGCTGCCACACTTCCGAATCCGGGCCGGCGACCGTGCCGACCTTGATCACCTTGTCTTCGGCGTGCGCGCCTGCCGACAGCGTCAGTGCTGCACCGGTGGCCAGCACGGAAAATACCTTCAGGAGACTGCGACGCTTCATCTGTTTCTCGCTTTCTTGCTTACTGGATGACTGAAAATGGGGCGCGATACGGGTATGCCCCGACTCGCAGGAAGGGGCAAATGGTGTCACAGGATCGGCGGGAAGTGAAATACATCCCGCTCATATGGGTATGCACCGCAGCGGTGCTGGCGGGGGCTGCACGACTCGGCCGTTAGTTGCGTTTATACGAATGGCGCATCAGCCCGCGTGCGTCACGCCACCGCCGCCCGGTCGATCACCTTCGCGTCGAATGCAGGCTCGCCCACCTGCCCGCCGACCCGGAACGCGCCGACCGCATCGCGCAGCCGCGCGGCCTGTTCCTGCA
>NZ_JAAGPB010000548.1:0-5244 GCF_017104585.1 Burkholderia sp. Ac-20392 | reverse complement strand
AGCGGCCGTTGCCGGCCGGACGCTGGGTGTCCGCCGCCTGTCACACACGCGACGACCTGCTGCTGGCCGCGCGCGCCGGCGCGGATTTCGTCACGCTGTCGCCCGTGTTGCCGACGCTCAGCCATCCCGGCGCGCCGACGCTCGGCTGGACACAGTTCGGCGCGCTGGCTGCCGAGGCTGCCATGCCCGTCTTCGCGCTCGGCGGCATGACGCGCACCCACCTCGACGAGGCACGCCGCCACGGCGCCTACGGCATCGCGGGCATTCGCGGGTTCTGGTAGTTCGGGGATTTCCTGCGGGGCAGCCGGGCGCAGATGCGCCCGGCCTCTCGGATTCTTTTACTCGCTCACGTCGTCATGCGTTCAGGTTCGGACGCATTCCGCGCCACATGCCGTCGTCGATGCGACGCGCATCGTGCGTGAGCGCATACCGGTTGACGTCACCCGTCAGCCACGCGACGAGCGCATACGGCGGCAACACCCCTTCATCGACCCGGTCGCGCGCACGCGCGGGCGTCTCGAACACGACCCGCCCTCTCGGTGCGTCGAACGGCACCGCCTCGGGCGACAGGTTCAACGCGATGGTCAGCGTTTCGTCGTCGGCGAGCCGCCACGATGCGAGCAGCGCGTCGGCATCGCCGTCGCCGTCCGACTTCAACGCACGCGCCTCCTGCGGCCGGCAATCGGACAAGCGCGGCGCGATCAGCTTCGCGCGCACCGCGAGCGCCGACTGCACGAAATGCGCGCGATCGGCATCGCGTGCGGTTTCGTCGAAGATCAACGGAATCTGCGGCGTGAGCAGCGACAGCGCAAGTGCGGCCAGACCGGCCTCCTGCCCGTGGTCGCCCTGCCCGCTGTCGCGCCACGCGCCATCGGACAGCACCAGCGACGTCAACGACAGCCCGCTGTCGGCAGCCATCCCTTCCCCCGACCCGGCCGGCTGGAATGCGGCCCCGGCCGCGGTCAGCGCGCGAGCGAGCGTGTGGATCGACTGGTGCGTGGAAATGCCTTCGTGGGCCGACGGATCGCGCCCCGTCAGCCGGTGCAGCGCGCGTTCGCCGCACCCGTTCCACTGCGCATCGAAATGGGTATCGGCAAGATGCGCCGGATGCCGCTCGCTGCCGAGTACGAGATGGATCAACCGGTCGGCCGGCACGGCCGCACGCACGCGGTCCGCGATCTCGCGCAGCCACGACACGCCGATCCGGTCGGCTTCGCGCAGGCGCAGCCCGTCGCAACGGTACTCGTCGATCCAGTACAGCGCGTTGTCGCAGAAGAAATCGCAGACTTCCGGATGATCGAGCGCGAGCGGCGGCGCCTGCAGCGGATCGTCGCGCGTATGGAAGAACGGCGCCGCGTAGTGACGCAGCGCATCAGTGCCGCTGCCGAAGCGCGCGTAGTCGAGCTCCAGCAGCACCGCGAGACCGTGACCGTGCGCGTCGTCGATCAGCGCCTTCAGCGCGTCGGGGCCGCCTTCGGCCGCGAGCGGCGCGAACGGCAGGCTGTCGTGCGGCGACGCGAGCAACTCCAGCGCGGTCACGCCGAGGCGCGCGAGTTGCGGCAGGCGCCGGCGCACGCCGTCGAAGCCGCCCACCGCGTGCGGGCGAATCGCATAGAGCGCGATGTCCTCCCACGCGCGCCCGTGCCAGAACGTATTGCGCCACGTGAACGCGCGCGGATCGACGACCTGGCTCGGGCCGTTGAGCCCTTCGGGTTGCGAGCGCGACGCGGGATCGGGAATCGATACCGCATCGTCGAGGCGATAGCGGTAAAGCGCACCGGCACCACAATCGGCAAAGACTTCGAACCAGTTCGTGCCGGCCGACGTCATCGGGACGAGCAACGGGCCGAAGCCGGTATCGAGTTCGAGCTGGACCTGCGTGCTGCCCGGCGCCCACACGCGAAAATGCGTGCGCGGCGACACGCCAAGCGCGCCACAGGGCTGCGCGCCGAACGGCAAGCAGTGAATGTAGTGCTGCGCATACGGATCGTGCGGACAATCGGACATCATGCGCTCCTCGTGCGTACCGAGCGGCATGGCCGCGCCAGCGGGGCGCGGCGCATCGGGGCCCGGCAAGCGACGGCCAGGCGGGGGGAGAGAACCGAGTATGCGCCGGTTTCGCCACCGCGATGCATCGCTCCCGGACATTTTTAAATACGAATCGACCCTCGGGAAAACCCGCAATCCGGCAGGCTCCGGCGAGTCAGGTAGCAGCCATACCGGAATGGCTGCTCGCCTTGTTGCACCGACCGCGCACGCTTACGCTCTGCGCCATGCTCGTGGACACGACGTCCACGCCCGACCCGAGGAACCCGCCATGTCGCTTCCCGCCAGCGCCGCCAAATTCGATCCGGCACGCGCCCACGAATACGCCGAGCAATCCCGCATCGCGCTCGCCGGCTACGATGCCTGCCACGAGCTCACCGCATGCATGCTCGCATCGGCAATGGCTACACCCGAGGCGCGGATCCTCGTCGCCGGCGCGGGCGGCACGGGGCAGGAAATCTGCGTGGCGGCCGCGCTCGAGCCGGGCTGGCAGTTCACGGCCGTCGACCCGTCCGCGCCGATGCTTGCGCTGGCGCGCTCGAACGTCGAGGCCGCGGGCTTCGGCGCACGCACGGCGTTCGTCGAAGACGGTGTCGATGCGTTGCCCGATACGCCCGCGTTCGACGGCGCGACGCTGATCGGCGTGCTGCATCACGTCCCCGGTGACGACGCGAAGGCGGCGCTGCTGCACGCGATCGCGCGGCGCCTGAAACCCGGCGCGCCGCTCGTGCTCGCCGGCAACCATCGCCGCTACGCGGACCACCCTCGCCTGCTCGACGCATGGCAGCAGCGCTGGCGCATGAAAGGCGCGACGCCCGACGCGGTGCGCGCGCAACTCGCGAAGATCCTGCAGGGCGCCGATCCGCCTGCTTCCGAGGAAGCCGTGTTCGGCCTGCTGCGCGATGCGGGCTTCGATGCGCCGCTGCGCTTTTTCGCGAGCCTGTTCTGGGGCGCGTGGATCGCGGTACGGCGCGCATGATGGCGCGGGACGGCCAGCCAGGCACGGTCGGCTAGACGAGGTCGGCCAGGCGCGGCTCGTCACGGCGCGCAACGCATTTCGCGTACGCGCCACACGCGCTGGGTATGATGTCGTTCCCGCCCCCACTTCCGGCGTCGACATGCTCACCGTCCATCACCTGAACAACTCGCGCTCGCAGCGCGTGCTCTGGCTGCTCGAAGAACTGGATGTGCCGTACGAGATCGTGCGCTACGCGCGCGATCCGAAAACGATGCTCGCGCCGCCCGAGTTGCGCGCGATCCATCCGCTCGGCAAGTCGCCGGTCGTCACCGACGACGGCCGCACGTACGCCGAATCGGGCGCGATCATCGAATACCTGGTCGAACGCTACGGCAATGGACGCCTGGCGCCGTCGCCCGGCACGCCCGAGCGGCACGACTACACGTACTGGCTGCACTACGCGGAAGGGTCGGCGATGCCGCCGCTGCTGCTCAAGCTCGTCGCGCTGCGGATCGCCCATGCGCCGATGCCGTTCTTCGCACGGCCGATCGCGCGCAAGATCGCCGACACGCTTCAGTCGAGCTTCGTCGATCCGCAGATCGCCCTGCATCTCGGCTATCTCGACGACACGTTGAACCGCACCGGCTGGTTCGTCGGCGATAGCTTCAGCGCAGCCGACATCCAGATGAGCTTTCCGCTCGAAGCCGCGACCGCGCGCGGGGGCGGCAGCCGGTATCCCGCGATCGCGCGCTTCCTCGACGCGATCCACGCGCGGCCCGCGTACCAGCGGGCGCTGGAGCGCGGCGGCCCGTACGACCTGCTCAAGTAACGCTGTGGATGACCCGGGCCTGCGTCAGCTCAGCAGGCCCGCGGCGACGTTGATCGACAGCCCGAGCACGGCCATGTTGAAGTAGAACGACAGGATCGACTGCGCGAGCACCGAGCGCCGCGCTGAGCGGTTCGTCATCGACACGTCGGCCGTCTGCGACGCGACCGCGATCGTGAACGCGAAATACAGGAAATCCCAGTAATCGGGTTCGGGGTTCTGGTCCGGGAAGCGCAGCGCGCGATCGTTGCCCGGCGAGCCGTAATAGAGCCGCGCATAGTGCAGCGTGAAGATCGTCGGGATCAGGAACCACGCGCCGAACAGCGTCGCGGCCGTGATCGCGTAATGGCTGAGCCCCGCGCTGAAGCCGACGCTCTTGGCGGTCGCGAGCTCGATCGCGATCGCGGCGACGCTCGCGACGGTCGCGAGGCACACGACGGTCAGCACGGTCGTCGCGTTTTCATCCTCGCGGATCGCGACTTCGCGCACCTTGTGATGGTGCGCGGTGACCATGCGCACCCACATCAGCACGAGATACAGCCAGATCGCACAATCCCAGCCGATCAGCGCACGCACGGTCGGACGCAGCTGAAACGGCAGCAGCAGCGCGCACAGCACGCCGGCGACGAACGCCGCGACCATGCGCGGCCGGTTGCGTAATACCTGCGGATAAAGCGTCATCGTGTGATTCCGAAAGCGGATGGAAAGGTTTCGGCCGGCGTGCGGGACAGCCCGCTGCGCCGCACCGGCGGGTACCGCCCCGATTATCGTCATTCCATCGTGACGTGGCGATGGGCACGAGCGCCTAAGATAATGGGATGACTGCCACCGCCCCCCTCTGCCACCATCCGGCGAACACGGTCGGCCGCGACTTCGTCGTCGGCGACCTGCACGGCTGCGTGGATGTGCTGCGCGCGCTGCTGCACGACACCCGCTTCGATCCGGCCCGCGACCGCCTGTTCTCGGTCGGCGACCTCGTCGACCGCGGCCCTGCCTCCGAAACCACGCTCGACCTGCTCGACCGCCCGTGGTGCCACGTCGTGCGCGGCAATCACGAGGAAGTGATGAGCCTCGTGGCGCGCGGCAAGCTGTCGCCCGACGCGTGGCGCGGGATCGGCGGCGACTGGGGCGCCGACCTGCCGCCGGAACGGCTGCACGCCCATGCGGCGCGCGTCGACTCGCTGCCGCTGGTGCGCGTGATCGGCGACGGCCCCGGGCGCTTCAACGTGCTGCATGCGGAATTCTTCGGCTCGGACGCCGATCTCGACACCGGCAGCTATGCGCATGACGTGCGCGAGCGGCTGATCTGGGGCCGCGATCTCGTCCAGGGGCTCGCCGATCCGGCACGGCAGGCCGGGCTGTCGCTGACCTGCACCGGGCATACGCCGGTGCGCGCGCCGCAGCGAATCGGCGA
>NZ_JAAGPB010000547.1:0-234 GCF_017104585.1 Burkholderia sp. Ac-20392 | reverse complement strand
AATGAGTAAATACGACGATACGGAATGTGTTGATCACACAGTGACGAGATGTGTAGAGACGGGGAGTGTAAAGGACGAGACGGAGATAATGGCTAGGTGGTAAGATAAAATACACATGGCAGAAATAAAAATAGTGTATTATGAGTAGAGCATATATGTAAAGAGCATGCGGTGTTGTATTTATCAATATAAAGTAAACATAGATATATTTTTTTTTTTTTTTTTTTTTTTTTA
>NZ_JAAGPB010000546.1:0-5025 GCF_017104585.1 Burkholderia sp. Ac-20392 | reverse complement strand
CGGCCGGCCGTCGGCATCGACGAGCGCTGAAGTCGACGCGATGCGGCCCGCCGACCAGGTTTCACCGGCCGCCTGCCGGCCGAGCTGCGACGCGTCCCAGCCGATCGCAGTGGCACCCGCGCCGAGTTTTACCGTGAAGTCGAGCGAAGCATGCGCCGCGTCGAAGAACAGGTTGTTCTGCGGCAGCCAGTCGAGCCTCGCGTGCTCGCCGACCGTGATGCCGATGCGCTGTGTCGCATCCAGCCCGTTCGACTTGTACCACTTGGTCGCGCCGGGCGTCGTCAGCACCGCATGCGTGTCGTCGCCGAGCGCGATGTCGATGTCGAGCCGGTCGCCGCCCGCGACGCCGCCCGGCGGGTGGACGATCACCGCGTGGCAGATCGCATCGCCTTCCGGATACAGCGGCCGCTGCACGCGCAGCGGGCCGTCGTGCAGCCGGTGCGCGAGCGTCGTGCGCGCGCCGTGCCGCTCGAAGCCGAGTTCGAGGCGGCCGCGCCACGACTTGGCGACGGCGGGGCGGGACAGCGGGGCGTGGGAATCGGGGGCGGACATCGGCGGGAAGCAGGGGACGGGCGCGGGGAACGAGGATGCTACCGCAACAATATACGCTCCGGTGCCCGCGTTGCAGGGCATGGCAACGCCGGCTCCCGGTGCGTGCCGCTTCGCCGGCGTGCGGCTGACATGCGCCATTCGGCGAGGCTCCGGATCGGTGGCCTGAAGCGACGCCGCTCCGAGCCACCTTTCCCGCTACACCGCGATCAGCTCGCGCACACCGTTCGCTTCCATCTCGTGCGCGTCGCCGCCCGCAACGATCTCGCCCCGGCTCATTACCCAGTAGCGGTCGGCGATCGATTGAGCGAAGTCGTAGTACTGCTCGACGAGCAGCACGGTCATCTTCGATTCGTCGACGAGCTGGCGCAGCGTGCGGCCGATGTCCTGGATGATCGACGGCTGGATGCCTTCGGTCGGCTCGTCGAGGATCAGCAACTGCGGCTCGCTCATCAGCGCGCGGCCGATCGCGAGCTGCTGCTGCTGGCCGCCCGACAGGTCGCCGCCGCGCCGCGCGCGCATGTCCTTCAGCACCGGGAACAGGTCGTAGATGCGGTCGGGCACCTTCGACGGCGCCTTGCGGCTCGCCGCGCCGACGAGCAGGTTCTCCTCGACGGTCAGCCGCGGAAAGATGTCGCGACCCTGCGGCACGTACGCGAGCCCGGCCGCGACGCGCGCATACGGCGGCATCGCGCCGAGCGCCGTGCCGCGCCACGACACGCTGCCGCTTTTCGCGGCGACGACGCCCATCAGGCAGCGCAGCAACGTGCTCTTGCCGACGCCGTTGCGGCCGAGCAGCACGGTGAGCTTGCGGTCGTCGGCGGCGAGGCTCACGTTGCGCAGGATATGGCTGCCGCCGTAGTACTGGTTCAGTGCATCGATCTTCAGCATCGCATCATCGTCCAAGATAAGACTCGATCACCGCGTCGTCGCGCTTGACCTGGTCGAGCGTGCCTTGCGCGAGCACCGCGCCTTCGGCCATCACCGTCACGCGACCCTTGTCGCCCGCGAGCGCCGCGACGAATTCCATGTCGTGCTCGACGACCATCATCGAGCAGGTGCCGCGCAGCGTGTTCAGCAGCTCGGCGAGTTCCATCGTCTCGTGATCGGTCATCCCGGCCGCCGGCTCGTCGAGCAGCAGCAGCGCGGGGCGCTGCATCAGCAGCATGCCGATCTCGAGCCGCTGCTTCTGCCCGTGCGACAGCTCGCCGGCTGCGCGGAAGGCGTGGCTTTCGAGGCCGATCAGCGCGAGCGTCTCCTCGATCTTCGCCTGCGCGGATCTGTCGAGCTTCGCGCGCAACGACGCGAGCCAACCCTTGTCGGTCTGCATCGCGAGCTCGAGGTTCTCCCACACCGGATGCTGTTCGAACACGGTCGGCTTCTGGAACTTGCGGCCGATGCCCGCGCGCGCGATCTCGGGCTCGTTCATCCGCGCGAGGTCGATCGTCTGGCCGAGAAACACCTTGCCCGCGTCGGGCCGCGTCTTGCCGGTGATCACGTCCATCATCGTCGTCTTGCCGGCGCCGTTCGGGCCGATCACGCAGCGCAGCTCGCCCGCGTCGATCGCGAGCGACAGCTTCTTCAGCGCGCGGAAGCCGTCGAAGCTCACCTCGATATCCTCGAGGTAGAGGATCGTGCCGTGCGACGTGTCGATGCCGGGCGGCACCACGCGTCCCATCGATGCGGTGCCGCTGACGGCCAGCAGTTCGTCCTCGGGCGGCGGCGTGAATTGGTAGAGGGCCGTTCCGTTCATGCGCGTTTCCCCTTCGCGAGCACGGTTTCGACGAGGCCCATGATCCCGCGCGGCAGCAGCAGCGGCACGAGCACGAAGATCAGGCCGAGGAAGAACAGCCAGTATTCGGCGAAGTACGCGGTAAACAGGCTCTTTGCGCCGTTCACCGCGAACGCGCCGACGATCGGCCCGATCAGCGTGCCGCGCCCGCCTACCGCGACCCAGATCGCCATCTCGATCGAGTTGCCGGGCGACATCTCGCCGGGGTTGATGATGCCGACCTGCGGCACGTACAGCGCGCCCGCGATGCCGCACAGCACGGCCGACACGGTCCACACGAACAGCTTGTACGCGAGCGGGCTGTAGCCGAGGAACATCAGCCGCGTCTCGCCGTCGCGCACCGCGGTGACGACGCGCCCGAGCTTGCTGGTGACGATCGCGCGCGCGGCGATGAACGCGAGCACCAGCGTCGCGAACGTCAACAGCAACAGCACCGTGCGCGTGCCGGGCGACGTGATCGCAAAGCCCGCGATGCGCTTGAAGTCGGTGAAGCCGTTGTTGCCGCCGAAGCCCGTCTCGTTGCGATAGAACAGCAGCATCGCGGCGAACGTCATGGCCTGCGTGATGATCGACAGGTACACGCCCTTCACGCGCGAGCGGAACGTGAAGAAGCCGAACACCCATGCGAGCACGGCCGGCACGAGCACGACGAGCACGACCGCCCACGCGAGATGCTGCGTGCCGCTCCAGTACCACGGCAACTGGTGCCAGTCGAGAAACACCATGAAGTCGGGCAGGTCGCTGCCGTACTTGCCGTCGCGGCCGATCTCGCGCATCAGGTACATGCCGATCGCATAGCCGCCGAGCGCGAAGAACAGCCCGTGGCCGAGGCTCAGGATCCCGCAGTAGCCCCACACGAGATCGAGCGCGAGCGCGGCGATCGCGTAGCACATCAGCTTGCCGGTGAGCGTCATCGCGTACGCGGACAGATGGAACACGCTCGACTCGGGCGCGACGAGCGCGGCGAGCGGCACGCCGATGCCGATCGCGACGCACAGCGCGATCAGCGCGAGCCACGCGCGCCGCGACAGCAGCGCGGGGCGGGGCGGCAGGCCGAGCGCAAAACCGTCTGCGGCGCGCGTAGCGGCAGCCGGCTTCGGCGCATCGGCGACCGGATTGGACAACGAGTCGGTGAATGAAGTCACGTCAAGCCTCCGCACTGCGGCCCTTCGGGGCAAACATGCCCTGCGGACGTTTCTGGATGAACAGCACGATCATCACGAGCACCGCGATCTTCGCGAGCACGGCGCCCCAGAACGGCTCGATCGCCTTGCTCGCGAGGCCGAGCCCGAAGCCGCCGAGCACGGTGCCGGCGATCTGCCCGACCCCGCCGAGCACGACCGCCATGAACGAATCGATGATGTAGTTCTGGCCGAGGTCGGGGCCCACGTTGCCGATCTGCGACAGCGCGCAGCCGCCGAGGCCCGCGATGCCCGCGCCGAACGCGAATGCGTACGCGTCGACGCGTGCGGTCTTCACGCCGACGCACGCGGCCATCCGGCGGTTCTGCGTGACGGCGCGCACGAACAGGCCGAGCCGCGTCTTCGTCAGCACGGCCCACGCGACGAATACGACCGCGAGCGCGAACGCGAGGATCGCGAGCCGGTTGTACGGCAGGATCAGGTTCTGCATCACGGTCACGCCGCCGCTCATCCACGACGGGTTCACGACCTGCACGTTCTGCGCGCCGAACAGCATCCGCGTTGCCTGGATCAGGATCAGGCTCACCCCGAAGGTGGCGAGCAGCGTCTCGAGCGGGCGGCCGTACAGGTGCCGCAGTACGAGCCGTTCGAGCACGATGCCGACGAGCGCAGCCGTCACGAACGACACCGGCACCGCGACGAGCGGATACCAGTCGAACGCGCCGGGCGCGTAACGCTGGATCAGCGTCTGCACGACATAGGTTGCGTACGCACCGATCATCAGGAATTCGCCGTGCGCCATGTTGATCACGCCGATCAGCCCGTACGTGATCGCGAGGCCGAGCGCGGCGAGCAGCAGCACGCTGCCGAGCGACAGGCCCGCGAACAAGGTGCCGACGATCTCGCCGCGGCGCTGCAACGCGTGCAATGCATCGAGCCCCTGCTGCGCGGCGTCGCGCACGCGCGCGTCGGGCTCCGCATAGCTGCCGTCGGTGTTCTTCGCGACGAGCGGGCGCAACTGCTCGATCATGTCGAGGTCCTTGCGCGCGGCCACCACCTGCACGGCGTCGAGGCGCTTCGCCGGATCGGCGTCGTGCAGCGCGGCGATCGCCCACAACGCGTCGAGGCGGCGTTTCAGCGCGGGATCGGTTTCCTTCGCACGGGCGCGGTCGATCATCGGCTTGAGCGCCGGGTCGGGCGATTTCAGCAATGCATCGATCGCGTCGCGGCGCGCGGCGACGTCGGGCGACGCGAGCGCGAGCCCCGACAGCGCGCCCGTGATCTTCGTGCGCAGCAGGTTGTTCAGCATCACGGGCTGTGCGTCGCCTGCCGGCGTCGCGGTTTGCGTGAGCGCGTCGTGTGCGGTGTCGCCGGTCTGGATCAGCAGGCGACCGTCACCGGTCGCGAGCGCGTCGCCGGTCGACAGCGCGTTGAGCAGCGCGACAGCGCGCGGATCGGAGTCGGCGGCGAGCCGTTCGATCGCGGCCGTCTTCGCGTCGAAGTCGTCGCCGGCGAGCGCGGCGGTATCGGTGGCCGTCAGCA
>NZ_JAAGPB010000545.1:0-5268 GCF_017104585.1 Burkholderia sp. Ac-20392 | reverse complement strand
GCGACGCTCCCTGGCTTCGATCGCCGTGCGCGCAGGTGCGTCGCGCGCCGCGCGTTCGATCAGCACGATCACGTCGTCGTGCGGCCCGGGCAGCGGCGTACCGCGCACGATCGAGGGCGGCGGCATGTCGTCGAGCAGGCGCGCGACCGGTTCGTCGGCCGCGCACGCGGCGAACGTGTCGAGCCAGTCCATGAAGCTTTGCGCGTACGCCGCCAGCGTGTGGGCGTCGTACGCATTCGGATTGGCCTCGAGCGTCAGGTGCCACGCGCCGCCGCGCACGGCGAGCGTCACGTTCAGGTCCTTCACCGGCCCGCCGTTCACCGCGCGCGTATCGCTCGCCAGCCCGCGAAGCGCGACCTGCCGCTCGAACGGCATCACGTTGACGGCCTGGTTGAACAGGAACACGTTGCGCTCGAGCAGGCCCAGATCGCCGCGAATCCAGCCGTACCGGTAATACAGGTGCGGCCGGATCGCGCGCAGCTGATCCGAACAGGCACGCGCGAGATCGCGTGGCGAATGGCCCGCGTCGACATGCACGCGAAACGGCACGATGTTCATCGCCATGCACGGCACGCCGAGCGCCGGCGTGCCGAGCCGGTTCATTACCGGCAACCCGAACGTCAGGTCGCGCTGCCCGCCCTGTCTTGCCAGCCAGATCCCGGTCGCGCACAGCAGCCACGCGTTCCAGTCGACGCCCGCGTGCGCCGCGGCGTCCCTGAGCCGGGCCAGCCGGCCGCCGTCGACCACGCGCGTGGCCCGCGACGCATCGGGCGCCACGTCCTGCTTCGGCGCGAGCGCGAGCGGCGCGGGCAGATCGCGCAAGTATGTGCTCCAGAACGCGCGATCGGCGTCGAAGCCGCCGTTCGCGCGATAGCCCGCCTCGGCTTCGACCACGCGATCCACACGCCAGTCGGGCAATTCCGGCACGGGCGCATTGCCGACATGCGCGTTGTAGCGCGCCGCAACGGCTTGCTGCAGCAAGCCGTAACCGAAGCCGTCCAGCGCGATGTGATGAACCTGCAGATACCACCAGTGCCGCGTCGGCGACAGCCGCAACAGCGTCGTGCGATACAGCGCATCGGACGTGACATCGCAGCACACCGACAGCGAGGCCTTCATCCAGTCGCGCGCTGCCTGCTCGGGATCCGCCTGCATCGACAGGTCCACGAGCGGCAGTCGCGTAGCCGGCGCGCGGCGAGATTGCCAAAGCGTATCGTCGGCCCACACGAAACGCATGTGGAGTGCGTCGGCATGATCGAACACCGCTTCGACGCTTCCGGTGAGCGCGGCAACGTCGAGCGTGCCGTCAAGTTCGATGATTTCGGCCGTCAGGTAGCCCGGATCGTCGGGATCGACCTGTTGCGCGACCCAGATTCCGTATTGCGCGGATGTCGCGCGTATCGGTCGTTCCATCGGTCGTTCTTCGAGTTGCATGAATGGAGATATCGCGAATGAGCGTTGAACCGGAATGGCAGGCGGTCAGTCGGCCTGCTGCCACGCAATCACGAGTTCGCGATTGCGCGACATCAGCACCAGGTGCTCGTCCATCACGTACTGGATCTGCGCGAGCTTGTCGGCCGAATCGGCTTCGCAGCGCATCCGCAGCCGATCGTCGGTCCGCTGCATCCGGCAGGTGCCGTACGGAAAGTCGACGGTCGCACGGTGCGCGTCGAACACGACGGGCACCTTGATCGCGTAGTGCTTGCACAGCTTGAACAGCACGCGATCGGCTTGCGCCAGCGTGACTTCCGCCGTGCTGGCGAACGGCGCCGGCCGGGTGCCGGGCATGTCGTGCCCGGTCATGCGGGCACCGGCGCGGTGCGTTGCAGCAGGCGCGCCCACGCCCCCAGCGTCGGCTGTTCGGCGAGCTGCACGAACGTCACGTCGTGCCCGTCGGCTCGCCATTGCTCGACGAACGTCATCATGCGAATCGAATCGACACCGCAATCGACGAGGTTGGCGTCCGCGCTCAGCGTCTCGGCCGGAACGCGCAGGCTCCCGGCGACCAGCCGCGCGATGTCGTCGAGGGTCGGCGTCGCGGGATCGTCATGGGTGGCACGGACGAGCGTGTCGACCGACACGACGCTGCCACAGCGTCCCGCGACGTAATCGAGTGCCATCCGGTGCTCGCGCTCCGAGAAATCCGCGAGCGCATCGCCGACGAAGAACGGCTTGATGTCGCGCATGAACGCGTCGCACGCAGTCATCAGGCAGCCGATGTGCGCGTAGATCCCGCAGATCGCGAGCTGGTCGCGCCCCTGTGTGCGCAGCCGGGTGTCGAGGTCCGAGCGCCGGAATGCGCTGTAGCGCCACTTGTCGAGCACCGTGTCGCCGGGCGCCGGTGCGACGATCTCGCTGATCGCCGCGCGCGCCGGCTGCGCGGTCAGTCCCGGGCCCCACATGTCGGTCAGGAGCGCGCGATCCGCCGGCGCCTGGGTCGCCGGCTGCGCGGTGTAGTAAACGGGCATCCCCGTCGCATGCGCGAAATCGATCAGGCGCCGCACGCCGGTCAGCAACGACGGCACCGGCGCCGCGCCGCGATCGTAGAAGTCGAGGAAATAGTCCTGCATGTCGTGCACGAGCAGCGCCGCACGCCGCGGATCGAACGGCCAGGTCACGCGGTTGGCCGGCAGGTCGGCCGGCATCGGATAGGAAGCGATTTTCGGAATGGCCATGTTGAAAATGGGTCGTGAAACTTCGTCAAAATGAATGGATTCGGGATGGCCGCTGCGCCGGGGGTCAGGCAGGCACGTCGGCCAGGCAATCGGCGATGCGTTGCCGCAACGCCCGCTTGTCGATCTTGCCCACCGGCGTCTTGGGGAACGCATCGACGAACTCGATCCGGTCCGGCACCTTGTAGGTCGCAACGCCCTGCTCGCGCACGAACCGCACGAGGTCCGCCGCGCTCGGCGCCGTGGTGCCGCGAATCACGTAGGCACAACTGCGCTCGCCGAGATACGGATCCGGCATCGGCACGAGTGCCGCGTCGGCAACGCCGGGATGCGCCAGCAGCAGGTGCTCGATCTCCTCCGCGGGAATCTTCTCGCCGCCCCGATTGATCTGGTCCTTCGCGCGCCCCTCGACGACGAGATAGCCGTCGTCGGTCATGCGCACGCGATCGCCGGTGCGATAGAAGCCGTCCGCCGTGAACGCGCGCGCGTTGTGCGCCGGCGCGTCGTAATAGCCGCGGATCGTGTACGGGCCACGCGTCAGCAGGTGGCCGACCTGTCCCGGCCCGACCGGACGATCGTCGTCGTCGACCACGAGAATCTCGTCGTCCGGCGAGATCGGCCGCCCCTGCGTGGCGATCACGACGTCGCGCGGATCGCCCAACCGCGTGTAGTTGACGAGCCCCTCCGCCATCCCGAATACCTGCTGGAGTTGTGCGTCGAAGCCGTCCGCCGCGCGCGCGGCCAGTGCCGGATCGAATCGCGCCCCGCCGACCTGCACGAGTTCGAGACTCGCCGGCGCGCCACCGCGCCGCGCCGCGGCGTTCAGCCACACGAGCACGAGCGGCGGCACGAGCGCGACCACGGTGACGCGTTCACGTTCGATCAGATCGAACGCCACGTCGGGGCTGGCGCTGTCGCACAGCACGACCGTGCCGCCCGCGTCGAAGACACCGAGCGAGCCCGGCGAGCTGAGCGCGTAGTTGTGCGCGGCCGGCAGCGCGGCAAAATAGACGGTGCGTTCGCTCAGCCCGCAGATGCGTGCACTCTCGCGCACGCTGTACAGATAATCGTCGTGCGTGCGCGGGATCAACTTCGGCGTGCCCGTACTGCCGCCCGACAACTGCAGGAACGCCACCTCGTGCGCGGCCGGCCCCGGCGGCAATGCGACGTCCGGTGCATCGGGCAAATCGAGCCCCGCGTTGCCCGGCGTCGTGAACAGCACGTGCTTCAGCGTCGACACGTCGGCCTGCACGTCGCGCGCGAGCGACCGGTAGTCGAAGCCGTCGTGAGCGGGCGCCGCGATATAGGCGACCGCGCCCGCGTGCTGACAGAAGAAGCCGATCTCGCGACGCCGGTGCGCGGGCAATGCAAAGACCGGCAACGCGCCGATGCGGAACAAGGCGAACGTCGTCGCAAAAAAGGCCGCGCAGTTCGGCAGTTGCAACACCACGCGATCGCCTGGCGCGATGCCCGCCGCGCTCAGCGCGCGCGCCAGGCGCTGCACTTCGAGCGCAAGCGTCCGGTACGACCAGCGCAGATCGCCCTGCACGAGCGCCGTCCGTGTGCCGAATTGCGCGACGCGCGCATCGAACCACCGGGCGAAGGATTCGCCGCGCCAATAGCCCTTTTGCCGATACGTGTCGGCCAGCGCGGCCGGCCACGGCGTGCCGTGCACGATCGTCATGCCGCCTCCCGGGCACCGCCCGATGCGACGTCGTGGCGAATCCCCAGCGCATCGAGCATCGTCCTGAACTTGGCCGCCGTTTCGGCCCGTTCGCCGTCGGGTGTCGACTCGGCAACGACACCCGCCCCCGCATAGAGCCGCAGCGTGCGATCGAACGCTTGCGCGCAGCGGATCGTCACGATCCATTCACCGTCGCCGCGCGCATCGACCCAGCCGAGCATCCCCGCGTAAAACCCGCGGTCGAACGGCTCGGCCGCGCGAATGCACGTGCGGGCCGCGTCACGCGGCGCACCGCAGACCGCGGGCGTCGGATGCAGCGCCAGCGCGAGCGTCAACGCGTCGGCCTGCGTTTCGCCACGCACTTCGGTGGACAGGTGCCACATCGTTTCGGTGTGCATCAGCGACGGGCGTGCCGGCACGTCGAGATGCCGGCAGTACGGCGCGAGGCTGTCGCGCACCGCCTCGACGACGACCCGGTGCTCGTCGAGATCCTTGGCCGAATCCAGCAGCGCCTCCGCGCGACGGCGGTCCTCGACGGGGTCGCAGCTGCGCGGCGCGGAGCCGGCCAGCGGATTCGCGCGCACGATGCCGCCGAAGCGGTTCACGAGCAGCTCCGGGCTCGCGCCGAGCAGCGTGCGTCCCTCGCCGAGATCGACCGAGAACGTATAGCCGTGCGGATTGCGCGCCGCGAGACGCGCGACGAGCGGCGCAACCTCGACCGGCTGCTCACCGTCGACTTCCAGCGTGCGCGCCAGCACGACTTTGTCGAGCTCGCCCGCGCGAATGCGCGCGACCGCGTGCGCCACGGCATCGGCATAGGCATCTGCCGCCGGCACCTCGCGCGTCGCATAGCGCAGTCCGGACGGTTCGGGCGCCTGCGACGCGCGAGGTGCCGGAGATCGGAAGAGCACA
>NZ_JAAGPB010000544.1:0-5137 GCF_017104585.1 Burkholderia sp. Ac-20392 | reverse complement strand
GCCGCCCGTTGCGCTCGTGTCCGAGCTTGCGTCGCCGCTGTCGCTTTCGCTCTTCTTCTGGCAGCCCGCCCCTGCCGCCAGGCCCGCAATCAGGATGCCGGCGAAGACGGCTCGCGATACATGACGAAGTGAATATCGCTGCATGACACCTCCGCTGATGTCGATGTGGATGGAGCCCGCTGGCGAGCAATTCCCGTGCCGCACCGGCCGTCGCCGGCGCCCGCATTCCATTCATTTTTCAAATGAGGCCTAACCGAATATTTAATTTCCCATCACCGGGCGGGCCTTCCATACTCGCGAACAAATCCGAGACATAACGTCCACGGCGGCCGGGCCGGCGCAGCGTTCCCACGCTGCCGGTTTCGCGCCCCGCACATGGAAGGAGACAACGGCGTGCAACTGGAAGCCACCCACCGCCCGGGCATCGTGCTCGGCGCGGACGACGCATCGCATCGAACCGATTCGGCCGCGCGCGACGCCGCGCTGAGCCCGCGGCTGCACAACGCCGACCTCGCGCCGACCAAGGCCGAGGGCCGGACGTGGGGCCGCTACAGCATCTTTGCGCTGTGGACCAACGACGTGCACAACATCGCGAACTACTCGTTCGCGATCGGGCTGTTCGCGCTCGGCCTGTCGGGCTGGCAGATGCTCGCGTCGCTCGCGATCGGCGCGGTGCTCGTGTACTGCTTCATGAACCTGACCGGCTACATGGGCCAGAAGACCGGCGTGCCGTTTCCGGTGATCAGCCGGATGAGCTTCGGCATCTACGGCGCGCTGCTGCCCGCGATGATCCGCGCGGTGATCGCGATCGCATGGTTCGGGATCCAGACCTATCTCGCGTCGGTCGTGCTGCGCGTGCTGCTCACCGCGATCTGGCCGGGCCTCGCCGCGTTCGACCAGAATGCGATCTTCGGGCTCTCGACGCTCGGCTGGGTCACGTTCGTCGCGATCTGGCTCGTGCAGATCGGCATCCTCACGTACGGAATGGAAATGGTCCGCAAGTACGAGGGGCTGGCCGGCCCGGTGATCCTCGTCACGACGCTGTCGCTCGCCGCGTGGATGTTCAGCCGCACGGGCGGCCATCTCGCGATGTCGATCGGCAAGCCGCTGACCGGCTTCAGGATGTGGACGGAAATCTTCGCGGGCGGCTCGCTGTGGCTCGCGATCTACGGCACGCTGGTGCTCAACTTCTGCGATTTCGCGCGCTCGTCGCCGAGCGCGAAGACGGTGCGTGTGGGCAACTTCTGGGGCCTGCCGGTCAACATCCTCGTGTTCGCGACGATCAGCTTCGTGCTCGCCGGCGCGCAGTTCAAGCTGAACGGCCACATCATCCACAGCCCGACGGAAATCATCGCGACGGTGCCGAACAAGCTGTTCCTCGTGCTCGGCTGCCTCGCGTTCCTGATCGTGACGGTCGCCGTGAACATCATGGCGAACTTCGTCGCGCCGGCCTTCGTGCTGACGAGCCTCGCGCCGCATCGCCTGTCGTTCCGCCGCGCTGGCCTGATCAGCGCGACGGTCGCCGTGCTGATCCTGCCGTGGAACCTGTACAACAGCCCGATCGTGATCGTCTACTTCCTGTCCGGCCTCGGCGCGCTGCTCGGCCCGCTGTACGGGATCATCACGGTCGACTACTGGCTCGTGCGCAAGCAGCGCGTGAACGTGCCCGACCTCTACACCGAAGCGCCGACCGGCGCCTATTTCTACACGCGCGGCGTGAACCGCAAGGCGCTCGCGGCGCTGGTGCCGTCCGCGCTGATCTCGATCACGCTCGCCGTCGTGCCGGCCTTCAGCGCGATGACGCCGTTCTCGTGGCTGCTCGGCGCGGCCATCGCGGGCAGCGTGTACTGGCTGCTGGCCGATCGCAACCGGCACTACGAGGAGCGTTCGGGCGAATCCATCGCAGTCGCCTGCGCCCAACACTGAAACACACGCATACGGAGTCGCAATGAGGATCCTGGTAGTCAATGTCAACACGACCGAGTCGATCACCGACGCGATCGCCGCGCAGGCGCAGGCCGCCGCGTCGCCCGGCACGGAAATCGTCGGGCTGACGCCGCGCTTCGGCGCGGAGTCGATCGAAGGCAACTTCGAGAGCTACCTCGCGGCGATCGCCGTGATGGATCGCGTGCTGAGTTACGACGAGCCGTACGACGCGGTGATCCAGGCCGGCTACGGCGAACACGGTCGCGAAGGCCTGCAGGAACTGCTGACGGTGCCCGTCGTCGACATCACCGAAGCGGCCGCGAGCGTCGCGATGCTGCTCGGCCATCGCTACTCGGTCGTCACGACGCTCGACCGCACGGTGCCGCTGATCGAGGATCGCCTGAAGCTCGCCGGGCTCGACGCGCGCTGCGCATCGGTGCGTGCAAGCGGCCTCGCGGTGCTCGAGCTCGAGGAGAACCCGGCCCGCGCGATCGAGTCGATCGTCGGCCAGGCGCAGCGCGCGGTGAAGGACGATCACGCGGAAGTGATCTGCCTCGGCTGCGGCGGGATGGCCGGCCTCGACCGGCAGATCGAGGAATGCACGGGCGTGCCGGTCGTCGACGGCGTCTCGGCCGCGGTCGCGCTCGCCGAATCGCTGGTGCGCCTGAAGCTGAAGACGTCGAAGGTCCGCACGTACGCGCCGCCGCGCCCGAAGCGGATCGTCGGCTGGCCGGGCACCTTCGCACAATGATGCGCCGCCGGCCCGCTGCTGCGTCGCACTCGGGCATCGGGTCGCCAGGAGGTAGTTCGGCATGCGGGACCCACTAGACCCGAACGCCCTGCCCGGCGACGCATCCGACGCCGCGGGCGCGCTCGACGTGCTCGATGCACGGCTGATGCGCATCCTGCTCGTGCTGCTGACCGAGCGCACCGTGTCGCGTGCGGCCGTGCGCCTGAACATGTCGCAGCCGGCCACCAGCGCCGCACTCAAGCGCCTGCGCACGCTGCTCGGCGATCCGCTGCTGGTGCGCAGCCGCTACGGGATGGTGCCGACCGAGTTCGGCGCACGGCTGATCGAACCGCTGCGCAACGCGCTGCGCGTGATCGACTTCATCCGCATCCAGCAACCGACGTTCGACGCACGCACGTCGGTGCGCACCTACCGGATCGGCTGCCCCGACTACCTGAACGTGCTGTTCGTGCCGAAGCTCGTCGCGCTGTTTCGCGAACGTGCGCCGAATGCGCAGCTCGTGTTCCATCCGCTCGGCGACGGCTTCGACGACGAGCGCGCGCTGGCCGATGGCGAGCTCGACGTCGTGATCGACAATCGCCCCGCGCGCTCGTCGCGATTCCGGCAGGACGACCTGTTCGACGATCGCGTCGTGTGCCTGATGCGCGCGACGCATCCGCTCGCGCGGCGCGGCGCGATGACGGCCGGGGATTTTTCCGAAGCGCCGCAGCTGTGCCCGACGCCGTCGTGGCTCGAAGCGTCCGGCGCGATCGACAGGCAGCTCGAACGCGTGGGCCTGCAGCGGCGGATCGTCGTCACGCTGCCGCACTTCGAACTCGCCGCGCACGCGCTGGTGCGCACCGACATGCTGCTGACCACCACGTACCGGCTCGCGCGGCACTATGCGAAGCTGCTGCCGCTCGCCGCCGTCGCGCTGCCGGCCGAACCGCCGGACATCGTGTACCGGATGACGTGGAACGAATCGGGCGAGTGCACCGAAGGCGTGCGCTGGTTGCGCGGGCTGATCGCGGAAGCGACGCGCGCGTGGCTCGACGCGGAAGCGAGGCTGCCGGCCGTTGCGGCAGTGGCCGCCGCCGGGGCCGATGCGGACGCCCCGAAGACCACGCCGGCCATCGCCGATACGCCCGAGCCCACACGGCGTACGCGCCGCAGACAGGCGACGCATTGCCACGCATCGCGTCAACCGCGTGTCGCCCATGCGGCACGCATCCATCGGCTCTCGACGAAGTCGCATTGACCGGCGCGATCGACAGGTGCGACGAAAAACAGATAGGTAGCCCGAGCCCGCCGACGGGCAGCACGGCACGACAACCGATCGCGAGACGCGATGTGCGCTGACGTACTACGCGAATAAACGACCGCGCAACATCAAGCGTGCCGCGCCAGCACGAGCAACACCGACAGCGACACGATCGACCCGAGCGTCGACAGCAGGATCGTGCGCGACGTCACCTGCGCTTCGCGCCCGTAGAACTCGGCCAGCATGTACGGGCCGGTGCCGGTGGGCAGCGCGGCGAGCACGACGGCAATCTGCGCCAGCACCGGCGGCAGCGCGAACACGCGCACACCCAACCACCACGCAAGCGCGGGCTGCACGAACAGCTTCACCGCCGTCAGCGCAACACTGCCGCGCGGCGCCGCGCCGGATGCGCCCCGCTTCTCCGCGAGAAACAGCCCGAGGCTGACGAGCGCACACGGGCTCGCGGCCCCGCCGAGCAGCTTCAGGAACGTATCGACCGGCGCACCGAGCGGCACCTGCGCGACCGACACGCAAACGCCGGCCAGCGGCGCGACGATCAGCGGGTTGCGCAGCAGCGCACCGACCACCTTCCACATCAGCCGCAACGGCGCGCGATCGCGCTGCAGCCCGATCTCGATCAGCACGATCGCGCCGGCAAACAGCACGCATGCCACGAGAATGGTCGCGATCGTGGTTGGCGTGAGGCTGTCGTTGCCGAACGCGAGCAGGCACAGCGGGAAGCCGAGATAGCCGGTGTTCGGATACGACGCGGCGATCGCGTCGATACTCGCATCGGCGAGCCCGCGCCCCGCGAACAGGCGCCATGCGAGCACGCCGACGAATACGAGCGCACAGGTCAGCGCGAACGTGGCAACGAAGGCCGGCTGATACAACTGGTGCCACGACGCATGCGCCATGATCTGGAACAGCAGCGCGGGCAGCGCGAGCCACACGACGAAGCGGTTGAGTTCCGAGGCCGCGGCCGGCCCGAGTACGCCGCGCCGGCGGCACAGGAACCCTGCCGCGATCAGCCCGAACACGGGCAACAGAATCTCGATCGTCGATGACATCTGGAATACGCTGCGTGAAACCGGAACGCGCCAGCTTAATGGTTCCGCCGGGTCGCGTCCAATGCGCGGCGCATGCTGCCCCGTGCGTCACGCGGCGTCGCGCATCGGTTGCGTAAGCAACTTGTAGGCAACGACGGCCGCGACCAGCGA
>NZ_JAAGPB010000543.1:0-5273 GCF_017104585.1 Burkholderia sp. Ac-20392 | reverse complement strand
GCGCCAGCCCGGCCAGCCCGGCCGGGCCGGGCCGGCGCCGCGTGGCATCATTCGCCGAACAGCGTGCCGAGCGTCTCGGCCGCGTTGCTGTCGATGGTGTTGTAGGTCACGCTGGTGGCCTCGAAGATGTAGACGGTCGTATACCGGCCGAGGCGCTCCAGGATTTCTTCCTGCAGCGATTCAGGCACGACGTTCATGTTCAGGTACCACGCCGTCGACGACAGCCGCGTCTGGAACGACCCGTACTCCTGCATCAATTCGTAGAACGCGTCGGCATCCTGATCGCGGCAGACGATCACCAAGTTTCCTGCCATTCCCTTTCCTCCCGCTCGTCGATCGATCCTCAGGGCCTGTTGGCATCGGGCACGCGCATGCGCTGCCATCGGACCGTCCGCAACAGACCCCGAGGGCCAGCCCTGATCATACCCGCTTAGTCGTATCCGGCTGGTGACGCCCGACATGGTTTGCACGCGCGTGCGGCTGGCGGGTTCCCGGCCGGGCCGGATCACGGCATAATTCGGGCCTGCATGCTGGCCGAAAGACTGCGGCCGGGCTGCTCGACCCGCGCACCCGCCATCCGCCCGCGCGCCAGGCACGATCCGTGCGCCGCCTGCGCCGTTCCCGGACGGTTGTACCTGAAATACAGGTTGGTGTAGTGTCGTGCCGTCGCGGGCCGACTCGTCCGGGGCGCGGCAGCGCATGCACGCACGGCGCCCCGCGCTCGCGCGCGATCGTCAGTCAATCGAATTACCGCACCCGTGCGCTTTGCCATGAATCAACATCGACTGCCGGCTTCGTTCGGCCTAACCGGGGAGAGCGCCTGATGGACGTCGGATTCTTCAATCCGAACCGGACCGCCAACGCGTCCGCGTGGCGCGTCCTGCCGAACCGGTGGGATTTCATCGCGTTTCCGCTGATCATCTGCCTGATCGCGATGGCGGTCGTCGGTTTCCACGAAACGATGGCGCCGATCGGCACCCTGCAGACGCAGAAGATCTCGCTCGACCCGTCGAACCTGCCCGAATACGCGTTGCGCACCACGCTGCGGATGCTCGCCGCGATGATCGCGTCGCTTGCGTTCACGCTGATCTACGGCACGCTCGCCGCGAAAAGCCGGCGTGCCGGCATGGTGCTGATCCCGATCCTCGACATCCTGCAGTCGGTGCCGGTGCTCGGTTTCATCTCGTTCACGGTCACGTTTTTCCTCGCGCTGTTCCCGAGCCGCGTGCTCGGCGCCGAGCTCGCGGCGATCTTCGCGATCTTCACGAGCCAGGCGTGGAACATGACGTTCAGCTTCTACCAGTCGCTGCGCACGGTGCCGCGCGACCTGGACGAAGTGTCGCGCGGTTTCCACCTGACGTCGTGGCAGCGCTTCTGGAAGCTCGAAGTGCCGTTCTCGATGCCGGGCCTGATCTGGAACATGATGATGTCGATGTCGGGCGGCTGGTTCTTCGTCGTCGCGTCGGAAGCCATCACCGTCGGCAACCAGACCATCACGCTGCCGGGCATCGGTGCGTATCTCGCGCAGGCGATCTCGGACAAGAACCTCGGTGCGATCGGCTGGGTGATCCTCACGATGACCGTCGTGATCCTCGCTTACGACCAGCTCCTGTTCCGCCCGCTCATCGCGTGGGCCGACAAGTTCCGGATGGAAAACACCGCGTCGGGCGATGCGCCGCAATCCTGGCTGCTCGACCTCGTGCGCCGCACGCGCCTGATTCATCAGCTGCTCGTGCCGGCCGGCTGGTTCTTCGCGAAGGCCGCGCGGATTCCGCTGCGGCTGCCGCTGTCGGGTGCGATGCGCTTCTCGCTGCCGAAAGTCGAGAAGAAGGCGTCGCGCACGGTCGACATCACGTGGGCGATCCTCGTACTGATCGGCACGGCTTATATCGTGTGGCGTGTCGTCAGCTTCGTGTCGACCGGCGTGACGATGGCCGAGGTCGGCCATGTGCTCGTGCTCGGGCTCATCACGCTGCTGCGCGTGGTCGTGCTGATCGCGATCGCGTCGGTGATCTGGGTGCCGATCGGCGTGTGGGTCGGGCTGCGCCCGAAGCTCGCCGAAAAGCTGCAGCCGCTTGCGCAGTTCCTCGCGGCGTTCCCGGCGAACCTGCTGTTCCCGGTGTTCGTGATCGTGATCGCGCGCTTCCACCTGAACCCCGATATCTGGCTGTCGCCGCTGATCGTGCTCGGCACCCAGTGGTATATCCTGTTCAACGTGATCGCCGGCGCGACGTCCTACCCGAACGACTATCGCGAAGCGGCGACGAACTTCCGCATCCGTGGCTGGCAGTGGTGGCGGCAGGCGATCCTGCCCGGCATCTTCCCGTACTACGTGACCGGTGCGATTACCGCATCAGGCGGCGCGTGGAACGCGAGCATCGTGTCGGAAGCCGTGCAGTGGGGCAATACCAAGATCGAGGCGCACGGCCTCGGTGCGTATATCGCGCAGACCACCGCTGCCGGCGATTTTCCGAAGATCATCCTGGGCATCGCCGTGATGTCCCTGTTCGTCACCCTGTTCAACCGCCTGTTGTGGCGTCCGCTGTATGCCTTCGCCGAAGCGAAGCTGCGGCTCGACTGAGACCGATTGAGAGCGAAACGCGATGCACAATCCGAATGCTGTAAACGCCCCCGTCCAGACGAACCAGCCGCCGCGCCTCGGTGAGGAAATCCTGCGCGTCGATCACGTCTGTCGCGGCTTCAACAAGACGCAGGGCGAGCTGCTCGTGCTCGACGATGCAAACCTGTCGCTGCGCGAAGGCGAGATCGTCGGGCTGCTCGGCCGCTCCGGCTCGGGCAAGTCGACGCTGCTGCGGATCATCGCCGGCCTGATCGAGCCGACCGGCGGCGAAGTGACCTATCTCGGCAAGCCGCTGGACGGCCCGGCCGAAGGCGTCGCGATGGTGTTCCAGACCTTCGCGCTGTTCCCGTGGCTCACCGTGCTGCAGAACGTGGAAGCCGGCCTTGAAGCGCTCGGCGTCGGCGCACGTGAGCGGCGCGAGCGTGCGCTCGCCGCGATCGACCTGATCGGTCTCGACGGCTTCGAAAACGCGTACCCGCGCGAGCTGTCGGGCGGCATGCGCCAGCGCGTGGGCTTTGCGCGCGCGCTCGTCGTCGATCCGACGATCCTGCTGATGGACGAGCCGTTCTCCGCACTCGACGTGCTGACGGCCGAAACGCTGCGTACCGACCTGCTCGACCTGTGGACGCAAGGCCGCATGCCGATCAAGTCGGTGCTGATCGTCACGCACAACATCGAGGAAGCGGTGTTCATGTGCGACCGGATCCTCGTGCTGTCGTCGAACCCGGGCCGCGTGATCGCCGAGATCAAGGTGCCGTTCAAGCATCCGCGCAACCGTCTCGACCCGGCGTTCCGCAAGCTCGTCGACGACATCTACGCGAAGATGACGGCCCGCCAGACCGGCGAGGCGACGAAGAAGGGGCTCGAGCTCGGCAGCTGGCTGCCGCAGGTGTCGACCAACCTGATGGCCGGCCTGATCGAGACGCTCGCGATGGCGCCGTACCACGGTCGCGCGGACATGCCGGAAATCGCACGCACGCTGCACCTCGAGGTCGACGACCTGTTCCCGATCGCTGAAGTGCTGCAGTACCTCGGCTTCGCGGACGTGCGCGAAGGGGACGTGTTCCTCACGCCGCCGGGGCGCGTGTTCGCGGAATTTGGCACGCAGGAGCGCAAGCTGATGTTCGCGGATCACCTGCTGAAGCATGTGCCGCTCGCCGCGCGGATCAAGAAGGTGCTGAACGAACGCCCGGGCCATCGTGCGCCGCGCGTGCGCTTCGAGCAGGAGCTGGAGGATTTCCTGTCCGACGGCGCCGCCGAGGAGACACTCGACGCGGTGATCGACTGGGGCCGTTACGGCGAG
This sequence comes from Burkholderia sp. Ac-20392, assembly GCF_017104585.1. NCBI lineage: Bacteria > Pseudomonadati > Pseudomonadota > Betaproteobacteria > Burkholderiales > Burkholderiaceae > Burkholderia > Burkholderia sp. Ac-20392. The sequence continues at coordinate 1,389 of NZ_JAAGPB010000543.1, read as the reverse complement.
ATCTTCTCGTACAACGACCAGACCGAGATTTTCAGTCTCGAGGACGTCGAGTCCTGAAGTCGGCGGGCATTCGGGCGCCTATCGCCTGAATGCCGGCTGCGCGGTTTCGTTCGGCCGCTTCGAGTCAATGCGAACGCGGCTTGTCCGTGGCGCCGGCAACGGGCGCCCTGGTTCGTTGGCAGAGCAGAAGGCGCTGAGTCCGTCGCGTCCGGGCGTTTGCCGGCGACGCGCATCGCTGATGCGCCGACGGGCACGATGCCGGAGGCTGGTGCAACGAATTCCTTCGATTGCATCGCCGATTCGATGCCTTCGAACCTCGTCAGCGATTCAAAGGGCAACCATGAGCGAGAAGAAGGGGCCGTATGCCATCGCGGCACAACAGTACGATCTGGTGCGCGTATCCGTTGTCGATTCTCCACGGCCGCACGTTTTTCACGCGAAGGTCGAACACATCTATTCCGCTGGAAAGGGCATCACACCGGACCATCTCGGGGCGGAGATCGAGTTCGTCGGCGGTCCGCCGACCTGGGGCAACGTGCCGCTGGCGGTCGGGGAGCGTGCCCTCATGTTCGTCAGCGCGCGGGCCGGCTTGTTCGGCGAGTATCCGTGGCGCGGACACATGGTTCTGGAGGACATCGCGGGCGGAACGTATGCCAGGCTGCAGATTCCGGAGATGTGGCTGAGGGATGATTTGCCAGTCGAGGTCAGGGCTGCGTCGAGTCCACATCCGACGAGGCGGAATGCGTCGATCGTCAGGTTCAGCGTGCTGGAGCGCTACCTGAGCGATCTGATCGCGCAAGCGGTCCGCTGAGCCGGATCAATTTTCCGGAATCCGGAGGACGATGCGCTGCCCGCCGGGATCAAGGGCAGGGTGTGCGACTTCACGCGCGTATGTCACGACGATGGATCGTCGCGGTCCAGCGCGGCAGGGTGGACTGCAGGCATGGAGCCCACTGCGTCTTTACTGCAAATTGCCCCACCGATCGACCGCCGGTTCCGCCGACGCCCACTTCCAGTGCGTGCCTTGCTGGCACGCATTCGCGAAATACCAGTCGGCCTTGTCGCCGTCCTTCACCGAGAACGCGAATTCCTTGCACATCGCGAGCGCCGACGAGTACGCGCGCGTGACGCGCACTTCGCCTTCGCCGTTTTCGATCGGCAGCGTGTTCTTCACCTTCCACGGCTTCACATCGCCGACGGCCAGGCTGCCGACCACCTTCGCGATTGCGTCCTGCTGGTTCTGATGAAGCTGCTTCATCGTGCGGTTGACGGCTTCGTCAGTCGCAGCCTGCACGGCAATCCCAACGCCGACGCCGACCGCCGGGTTCGCGGTGACGAGGCCCGTCGCCGCGCCGGCCAGTGCGCCGCTCGCCGCGCCGACCGACCCGC
>NZ_JAAGPB010000542.1:0-5284 GCF_017104585.1 Burkholderia sp. Ac-20392 | reverse complement strand
CGCGCCGGGCGTCACCGGCGCGACGCTGACCGTCGACGGCGGCGAGCACCTCGTGCCGCCCGCCGCCGGCCCGAATGAATGAACTGCGCGGAAACGCGCGGCCTGACTGCCGCCGCCCGCGCCGCTTTGCGTGTGCGCACGCCAATTTGACTGGGACGACCATGTTTTCCGCTCTCCTGCACCCCCGCCTCGCGGACTGCCGCAGGCTCTACCTGCGCGACTACGAAGTGCACATCAACATCGGTGCCTTCGAACACGAGAAGCGCGGCGAGCAGCGCGTCGTCATCAATGTCGACCTGTTCGTGCCGCTCGCGCTGTCCACCCCCGTCGACGACCGGCTGCATGAAATCGTCGACTACGATCTGATGAAGCAGAGCGTCACGCAATGCCTGGCGCGCGGCCACATCCACCTGCAGGAAACGCTGTGCGACGCGATCGCCGCGCGCCTGCTGGCGCACGATGCCGTGCGCGCGGTACGCGTCTGTACCGAGAAACCGGACGCTTATCCGGACTGCGACGCCGTCGGCGTCGAAGTCTTTCGCATCAAGGACGAGGAGCGCGCATGAACGCCCCCCACATGAATGACACGGCGGCCGATGCCGCCACCCTCGACGCGACCGCCGCCCCGGCCGGCCGCCCGGCGCTGACGCGCCGCGAACAGAAGGACGCGTACGAGAACAACAAGCTGTTCAAGCGGATCGCGCGCCAGGTCGGCCAGGCGATCGGCGACTTCAACATGATCGAGCAAGGCGACAAGGTGATGGTGTGCCTGTCGGGCGGCAAGGACAGCTATGCGATGCTCGACGTGCTGCTGCGCCTGCGCGAGCGCGCGCCGATCGATTTCGACATCGTCGCGGTGAACCTCGACCAGAAGCAGCCGGGCTTCCCCGAGCACGTGCTGCCGGAATACCTGAAGCAGGTCGGCGTGCCGTTCCACATCGAGAACCAGGACACCTACAGCATCGTCAAGCGGCTCGTGCCCGAGGGCAAGACGACCTGCTCGCTGTGCTCGCGGCTGCGCCGCGGGATCCTGTACCGCGTGGCCGGCGAGCTCGGCGCGACCAAGATCGCGCTCGGCCACCACCGCGACGACATCGTGCAGACGCTGCTGCTGAACATGTTCTACGGCGGCAAGCTGAAGGGGATGCCGCCGAAGCTGCAGTCGGACGACGGCAAGAACATCGTGATCCGCCCGCTCGCGTACGTGAAGGAAACCGATCTGGAGAAATACGCGGAACTGCGCGAATTCCCGATCATCCCGTGCAACCTGTGCGGCAGCCAGCCGAACCTGAAGCGCGCGGAAATGAAGGCGCTGATCCGCGAATGGGACAAGCGCTTCCCCGGCCGCGTCGAGAACATGTTCAACGCGCTCGCGAAGGTCGTGCCGTCGCACCTGATGGACACGACGCTGTACCCGTTCCAGTCGCTGCGCGCGTCAGGCGTTGCCGATCCGCAGGGCGACATCGCGTTCGACGAGGAACCGTGCGCGTCGGGCGACGACACCGCGGCGCCGGGCGGCGCCCAACCGATCTCGATCGTCCAGTTCGACGACCTGTAAGCAGGGTCCGAACACCCGCCGGAACGGGGCCGCAAGGCCTCTTTCCGGCGCTGTCGCCCCGCCGCGACAGGCCCGGAACGACGGAGGCCGCATGCTAAAATGGACGGCTTCGAACTCCTCAGACAAGCTGGCGCCATGAATATCGTGATTTTGGCGGCAGGCACCGGCAAGCGCATGCGTTCCGCGCTGCCGAAAGTGCTTCATCCCCTGGCCGGCAGGCCGCTCCTCTCCCACGTCATCGACACTGCGCGCACGCTGCAGCCGTCCCGGCTCGTCGTCGTCGTCGGTCACGGCGCCGAGCAGGTCCAGGCCGCCGTCGCCGCACCCGACGTCCAGTTCGCGGTGCAGGCCGAGCAGCTCGGTACCGGCCACGCGGTGCGCCAGGCGCTGCCGCTCCTCGATCCCGCGCAACCGACGCTCGTGCTGTACGGCGACGTGCCGCTCACGCGCGCATCGACGCTGCAACGCCTCGTCGACGCCGCGCGCGAAGGCCGCTACGGGATTCTGACGGTCACGCTCGACGATCCGACCGGCTACGGCCGCATCGTGCGCGACGCGGCCGGCTTCGTCACGCGCATCGTCGAACAGAAGGACGCGTCGCCCGAACAGCTGAAGATCGCCGAGATCAACACCGGCATCATCGTCACGCCGACGGCCCAGCTGTCGATGTGGCTCGGCGCGCTGAAGAACGAGAACGCGCAGGGCGAGTACTACCTGACGGACGTCGTCGAACTCGCGATCGAGGCCGGTTTCGAGGTCGTCACCGCGCAGCCCGACGAGGAATGGGAAACGCTCGGCGTGAACAGCAAGGCGCAGCTCGCCGAGCTCGAACGCATCCACCAGCGCAACATCGCCGACGCACTGCTCGTCGACGGCGTCACGCTCGCCGATCCGGCGCGCCTCGACGTGCGCGGCACGCTGCGCTGCGGCCGCGACGTGTCGATCGACGTGAACTGCGTGTTCGAAGGCAACGTGACGCTCGCCGACAACGTGACGATCGGCGCGAACTGCGTGATCCGCAACGCGTCGGTCGGCGCAGGCACGCGCATCGACGCGTTCACGCACATCGACGGCGCCGAGCTCGGCGCGCACACCGTGATCGGCCCGTACGCGCGGCTGCGCCCCGGCGCGCAGCTCGCGGACGAAGCGCACGTCGGCAACTTCGTCGAGGTGAAGAACGCGGTGATCGGCCACGGCTCGAAGGCGAACCACCTCACGTACATCGGCGACGCCGACATCGGCGCGCGCGTGAACATCGGCGCGGGCACGATCACCTGCAACTACGACGGCGCGAACAAGTTCCGCACCGTGATCGAGGACGACGTGTTCGTCGGCTCCGACACGCAGCTCGTCGCGCCCGTGCGCGTCGGCCGCGGCGTGACGATCGCCGCCGGCACGACGATCTGGAAAGATGTAGCCGACGGCCTGCTCGCGTTGAACGAGAAGACCCAGACCGCGAAGAGCGGCTACGTCCGCCCGGTCAAGAAGAAAACTTAACATCATGCGGGTGCCGTACGGCGCCCGCTTCCCTATGGAAGGTAGATTTCATGTGCGGCATTGTCGGCGCAGTTGCGCAGCGTAATATCGTTCCGGTGCTGATCGAAGGTTTGCGGCGCCTCGAATACCGTGGCTACGACTCGTGCGGCGTCGCCGTGCTCGAGCCAGACGCACCGAAGCGCGCGCGCAGCGTCGCACGCGTCGCTGATCTCGACGCGCAGGTGCACGATTCGCACCTCGAAGGCACCACCGGCGTCGCGCACACCCGCTGGGCGACGCACGGCGCGCCCGTCACGCACAACGCGCACCCGATCTTCTCGTCGAACGCGCTCGCGCTCGTCCACAACGGCATCATCGAGAACTTCGAATCGCTGCGCGAAGCGTTGCGCGCGAAGGGCTACGAATTCGTGTCGCAGACCGACACCGAAGTGATCGCCCACCTCGTGCACAGCCTGTATCGCGGCAACCTGTTCGACGCGGTGCGCGAAGCGGTGGGCCAGTTGCACGGCGCGTATGCGATCGCCGTGATCCACAAGGACCAGCCGCACACCGTCGTCGGCGCGCGCCAGGGTTCGCCGCTCGTGGTCGGCCACGGCGACGGCGAGAACTTCCTCGCGTCCGACGCGCTCGCGCTCGCGGGCAGCACCGACCACTTCACGTTCCTCGAGGAAGGCGACGTGTGCGAGCTGTCGCTCGACGGCGTGAAGATCGTCGACCGCAACGGCGCGCTCGCGCAGCGCGAGATCCGCGTGGTCAGCGCCTACGGCGGCGCGGTCGAACTCGGGCCGTATCGCCACTTCATGCAGAAGGAAATCTTCGAGCAGCCGCGCGCGATCAGCGACACCGTGCCGCAAACGGACGCGTTCGACGCAACGCTGTTCGGCGACGCCGCGCCCGCCGCGTTCGCAGACATCGACAGCCTGCTGATCCTCGCGTGCGGCACGAGCTACTACTCGGGCCTGACCGCGAAGTACTGGCTCGAATCGATCGCGAAGATCCCGACCCAGGTCGAGATCGCGAGCGAATACCGCTATCGCGAATCGGTGCCGAACCCGCGCCAGCTCGTGCTGGTGATCTCGCAATCGGGCGAGACGGCCGATACGCTCGCCGCGCTCAAGCACGCGCAGTCGCTCGGCCATACGCATACGCTCGCGGTCTGCAACGTCGCGACGAGCGCGATGGTGCGCCTCACCGAAATGCAGTTCCTGACGCACGCGGGCACCGAGATCGGCGTCGCGTCGACGAAGGCGTTCACGACGCAGCTCGTCGCGCTGTTCGTGCTGGCGGCCACGCTCGGCAAGCTGCGCGGGCACGTCGATGCCGCGCAGGAAGCCGAATTCCTGAAGCAGCTGCGCCACCTGCCGGCCGCGTTGAACAGCGTGCTCGCGCTGGAGCCGCAGATCATCGCATGGTCGGAGGAATTCGCGCGCAAGGAAAACGCGCTGTTCCTCGGCCGCGGGCTGCACTACCCGATCGCCCTCGAAGGCGCGCTGAAGCTGAAGGAAATCTCGTACATCCACGCCGAGGCCTATCCGGCCGGCGAGCTGAAGCACGGGCCGCTCGCGCTCGTCACGGAAGCGATGCCGGTCGTCACGGTCGCGCCGAACGACACGCTGCTCGAGAAGCTGAAGTCGAACATGCAGGAAGTGCGTGCGCGCGGCGGCGAGCTGTACGTGTTCGCCGATGCCGACACGCAGATCGTCAACGACGACGGCCTGCACGTGATCCGGATGCCGGAGCATTACGGGCAACTGTCGCCGATCCTGCACGTCGTGCCGCTGCAATTGCTCGCGTATCACACCGCGTGCGCGCGCGGCACCGACGTCGACAAGCCGCGGAACCTCGCGAAATCGGTGACGGTGGAGTAAGGCGGGAAGCCGGTCGGCGCTCCCACGACGTGCGCGCCGGCGAGACAGACGGAGAGACAATGGTAAGACTGATTGGATGCGGTGTGCTGGCGTTGACGTTCGCGTCGACGGGCTGGGCCGCCGAGCATTACGTCGAGGTCTGGAACCCGCCCGAGGCGCGGCATCCGGCAGCCCATGCGCCGGATGCCCGTACGCCGGACGCCCGTACGCCGGTCGCGCACACGGGCGCCGACGCGCATGCCGGCAAGAGTGCGGAGAAGCACGCGAACGCCACACCGAAAGCCGCCGTGAAGCCGCACAAGCGCCGCGTCGCGCAGGCCGTGAAAGCCGGTTCGCATCGTCCGCCCGCGGCCGAGACGCC
>NZ_JAAGPB010000541.1:0-238 GCF_017104585.1 Burkholderia sp. Ac-20392 | reverse complement strand
AATGTTGTATCGTGCACAACGAGTACACACAATCACGCAGTACACTAGATACCAGTGTCGTAGTTAAGTAAGCAACTACAAATCCCATGTTATACACATCTAGTCCTGACTAGTAGTCGTCTCAATGCACGTAGCAAATCGTGATACTGTCGCATAGTCTGCACTCGCAGTTTCATTCGATATCTCTTTCTAGTTTAAGCATCTGTTCATACATATGTATTTTTTTTTTTTTTAATTA
>NZ_JAAGPB010000540.1:0-5061 GCF_017104585.1 Burkholderia sp. Ac-20392 | reverse complement strand
ACGTTGACCGGGCATTCCTGCGCCTGCTCGTCGAGGTTGATGGTCGCCGGAATGAAGCGTTCCCGCAGCCCGATCGCCGTGTTCAGCACTTCCATCGCGCCCGCCGTCGCGATCAGATGACCGTGCTGCGACTTGTTGGCGGTGACGGGCATCGCGGGCCGCGCCGGGAAGATCGCGCGGATCGCCTCCGATTCGTGCTTGTCGTTGAGGACCGTCGACGTGCCGTGCGCGTTCACATAGTCGATATCGGCCGGCGCGCATCCCGCATCGTCGAGCGCGCGCTGCATCGCGAGCCGCATTTCGAGCGACTGCAGGTGCGGGATGACGATGTGCTCGGCGGCCAGGCTCGCCCCATAGCCGGCCACGCGCGCGAGCGGCGTATCGCCCCGGGCGCGCACGGCCGATTCGCGCTCGAGCAGGAACAGCACCGCGCCTTCCGCGAGCACGAAGCCCGAGCGACGCACGTCGAACGGCCGCGAACGGTGCCGGGGATCGAGATTCAGGTCGGTCGAGATCACGTCGAGCGATTCGAGCCGCGCGAGATTGAGCGGATTGACCTTGCCGGACACGCCGCCGACGATGGCCGCATCGACCCGCCCCTGGCGCAGCGCGAGCATGCCCATCCCGATCGCCTGCAGCGATGCGGAGCACAGGCCCACGTGCGCGAGCGCGCAGCCGCTGAACGGAATGTGGCGATGAATCGCGCCGAACACGGAGGTCGCGTCGCCGCTCACGAATTCGCTCATGCGCATGTGCGACACCAGCACGCGGATCAGCGCGTCACGCGATTTGTCGCCGTTGACCTTGTCGACGAGTTCAAGCGCGCTCTGCACGTCGGTGGCCGGCACGTCGACGCCGACCAGGCAGCCGATGCGCTCCGGCGCGTAGTCGCGCACGACGAACGGCGCCTGCGCGAGCAGCCGCGCGGCAGCGAGATCGCCGTACAGTTGCTCGGTGCCGATCCGCCGCGCCGAAGGCCAGCGCACGCGCTCGTTGCCTTCGTCGGGCACGCCCGCGTGCTGGGTCGTGTAGGTCGAGCAGTCGAATTTCTCGATCCTGCGAATGCCGGAGCGGCCTTCGCGCAGCGCGGCATGCAGTTCGGCATAGCTGCCGCCGAGCGGCGTGACGGCGCCGAATGCGCTGATGACGATTCCATCCGATCGCGGTTTCATCGCCCCACCCCGCTCAGTTTGCGCACCAGGATCGCACCGAGGCCCGACGACACGCCGATGCCGTTGACCAGCACCGGCGCGCCGACCGGAATCGCCGGATCCGCGATCGCGAGGACCAGGTCGATCAGGTTGTTCGCCCGCCCCGTATAGCCGACATGCGGCTTGTACGCATGCGTGACGGCATTCGGCCATGCCTGCTGAACGGCGTTGCGCTCCGCCTTGCCCAGCGACGGCTCGCCGTTCTGGTACAGCACGACGTGCGGCACGCCGAGCGCGGCCTCGCCGGGAAAGCGGGCGAACAGCTTCGACCAGTCGGCGCTCGACACGGACGTGTCAGGCTTGTACAGCGAGTGAACGTCGAGCACCTGCGCGCAGGGCGCGCATCCGTCGCGCGGCGTGCGCTCGACGACGGCGCCGACGGCCCCGAACGCGGGAACGATGCCGACCGGGTGCGACGTCGTGCGCAACAGGCCCATCTTCTCGAACGCCGCGACGTTGTCGGCCGACGTCATGTCGCCGACGGCCGCGATGACTGCCCGGTCGATCGCGCCGCCCTCGATCTGCCGGTGCGCTTCCTCGAGCGCGCACAGGCTGGTCAGCGACATCCGCTGCAGCGGATAGCCTTCGCCGCGCAGCCCGAACAGTTTCGAGATCTGGTACAGCGCGTTGGTGGTCAGCAGGCGCAGCATGTCGAGCGGATTCAGGTCCGCCTTGACCTCGCCGAAGTAGCCGCAGCCGTCGAGGCCGTGGCGCGCGTGCAGCGGAGTGAGCACGGCCATCGTCGCGTCCTCGCCTTCGACACCCGTGAACACCGCGAACCGCTCGCGCTCCTCGTCCGTGTAGGGCCGGCCGGCCGATGCCGCGTCGAACGCCTCGGCGGCCACCTGCAACGCGAGACGCGAACTCGGGTTCAGCAGCGAACGATCCTCGCGCGCCATGCGCTGCACGAGCGGAAACGGCAGGTTGGCGCGCACGTAGTCGCCGGGCTTCGCGGCCGGCGCGAGCGGCGCGCGCGCGGCGAAGTCGACGTCCAGCAGCGACGCGGTGTCGGGAAAAGCGGCCGTCGCGATGCCGAGGCCGGTGATGTACGACATGGCAAGTCCCCATTCACGTGAGTCGAAAACCGGGCGGGCGCGCGATGCCGCGCCGCACGGTGCGGCGTTCCTGCGACGCGGGCGGAACGCCCGGGTCAGTTGAACTGCGCGATGCGGTGCTCGATGTAGTTCACCGAGAAGTGCTCGTAGAGATCCTGCAGGCTGCATTTCTCGTGGCCGTTCCAGCTCATCACGTCGCACACCTGCTGCCAGCCGGCGTCGGTCCACTCGGTGCCCGTGTGGCATTGCGGATCAAGCAGCATCCGGTTGAACGGCCACAGGTTTTCGAGGCTGATGCGGTTGTCCACCTTGTCCTTGAGCTCGTAGCACAGGTCGACGTAGTCGATCGAGCTCATGTTCAGCTCGCGGAACAGCGACGCGGTATCGGTCACCTGCTCGGGGCCGCTCAGATAGAGGATTTGCGCGACGATGTTCTTGATGTCTTCCTTCATGGTCCACTCTCCTTGAGTCACTGGGTCAGCCACTGATGTTTTCGCCATTGCCGAGATCGATGACGCTGCCGGTCGTTGCGAGCGAGCCGTTCGCGAGCAGCAGGACCGTGCGCGCGACCTGGTCGGGCTCGAGGATCTTCCGCATCGGAATCTGGCGATAGAACGCCGCCGCGTCCTGCGACGCGAGAAAGCGCTCGAACAGGTCGGAGCGCACGAACCCCGGCGCGACCGCGTTGACGCGCACGCCGAAGCGCGCCATCTCGAGCGCGAGCGTCTTCGTGAAACGCTCGATCCCCGCTTTCGACGCGCCGTATGCACCGTTGCCGGCCTTCGGCTTGCGCGCGGCGATCGACGAGACGTTGACGATCGCGCCGCGCCGGCGCGACTGCATCCCGTCGCCGAACGCATGGCAGAACGCCATCGTCGCGCCGAGGTTGATCCGCAACGCCTCCCAGTAGCGGGCGAACGGGCTGCCGATCAGCAGCGCGTCATCGTTGATGCCCGCGTTGTTCACGAGCACGTCGACGGCCGCTTCCGCGTTCACGTGGTCGGCGAACGCCTGCACGGCATCCCAGTCGCCGCCGTCGACCCGGAAAGCGCGCGCCGCACCGTCGTACGTGCGCTCCAGTGCCTCGGCCAGCTCGGGATTCGATCGGTAGGTGAAGTAGACGGTGTGGCCGTCGGCGATCAACGCGTCGACGATCGCGCGTCCGATGCCGCGGGTGCCGCCCGTGACGATGGCGAGCTTCGTCATGCGTCGTGCTCCCAGCTGAGGATGCCGTCCATCACGCCCTGGCCCTTCGCGTTGCGCAGCTCGACGTGCGCGGTGGTGCGCGGCCCGTCCTGCTGCAGGCGCCGCAGGCGCGCGGTCAGGCGTTCGCCCGGCCGTACCGGGCAGATGAAACTGACCTTACGGAGCGTGAGTGCCGGGGCCGGCCGGTTCGCCGCGATGCCGAGCGCGTCGAACAGCATCGCGATCGCCAGGCTGAGGCTGAACGAACCGGGCAGCACGGGAAACTGCTCGAAGTGCTCGTCGAAGAGCGGTGCGGTGTTCGCCACGTCGATCACGCCGAACTGTTCGCCGGTGATCATGGCCGCCGCCGTCGCGGTGGCCGGCATCATGGCCGTTCTCCCGGCGCGGCGAACGCGGGCACGCGGGCCGGCATCAGCGCGACGAACACGGTACCCGACGCGACGGCCGGATACATATTGGCATCGGCATTGCGCGCCGACACGTCGACCCGGTATCCGTCCCCGTGCTTCGCGACCGTGCCGGCCAGCGCCAGCCGCGGATAGCCGTCGACGCGGTGCAGCGTCAGCTCGCGCAACTGCGCCGGCACCATCAGCGCCGGCGCGCCGTGCATCGTGCGCGACGCCTTGACCGCGAACTGATGCAGCGCCTCGATGACGAGCAACGCCGGCTGTGCGCTCGACCAGTCGCGATATCGCCGCGGATCGGCATCGCCCGCGAAACGCGCGGGATCGGATGGATCCCGGAATACTCGACAAAGGGCAAGAAAGCCAGGCCGCGCCGTCTCGCTCCCCCTCTCAAACCTGGAGTCGCTCATTTTTATGCCTTGTTATGTCTATGTTTCGGCTTCTCGCACCCCGGTGACCGCTCTCACGTCGGCCGATGTCGTGCGGATCAAATGCTGATCGGCTGCGAGTGTATCGATTCGTCGCCGGAAGAAACGATCGTGCGACCAATTGCAGAAACGGGCGACGAACCGCGCATGGAGCCGATGGAATGCAACGCGGGGGGACAGTCGCCGGCGAGCCGCGACCCGCTCGCCGCGCCGGTGCGCGACAGCCTCCGCCGACGGCCGCCGTTCGTCGGGAAGGAATGCCGTTCGTCCGCGCGTTCCGCCGTTCGTCGCACTGCGTCATGCGGACGCGCGGTTGCCGCTAAGGTGGCGACATCGATCGAATACCTTGGGAGGTGTCCGTGTTGGCGGCCAGCTTGAGTCATGTCACGAAAACCTATGGAACCGGACCGCTCGCGGTCGCGGCGGCCGACGACGCGTCGCTCGAAATTCTCGCGAACCGCTTCACGGTACTGTCGGGACCGTCCGGCAGCGGCAAGACGACGTTGCTCAACCTGCTTGGCGGCATCGATCGCCCGACGCATGGCGCCATCACGGTCGCGGGCCAGCGAATCGACGCGATGCGCGAGAATGCGCTGGCCGATTTCCGCGCACGCCACGTCGGCTTCGTGTTCCAGTCGTTCAACCTGCTGCCCGTGTTCAGCGCGTTCGAGAACGTCGAATATCCGCTGACGCTGCTGGGCGTCGCCCGCGCGCGGCGACGCGAACGGGTGCTCGCGCTGCTCGACGCCGTCGGCAA